>DATKYK010000032.1 GCA_035528575.1 Dehalococcoidia bacterium
TATTTGCTAAATGCGGTTTCGCCGATTGGCACAATCCATGCAATCGCCCCTCCACGGTTCGGGTGCTTGACAGGGGCAGCCCAGCTAGCTAAAGTGTCCACGGCTAATATGTGTTAAGGATGCTGATGACTCACGCAAACAGAACCTACTTATTAAATTTTGGTGCAATTATTAATTTCCTCTATGTAAAACAACCAAGTGCATGAAGGAGGGAGATTATGAAAGTAATTTGCCAAGAACAAACCGTTAGGGAGATCGCAGAGCCTCTAACTATCGGCCAATCCGACGATGCCTGGCATCCGATAGAGGACCCGAACTATATCGAGTGGTGGTACTTCGACATAATGAACGGAGACGGGAGCATTATTAGAGGCCAGTTCTATATTTCCGGCGATGTTTCCCGGCCGCGAAGGGTAAGGACTGGTGTCAGGGCCAGCTACGTTAGGCCCGACGGGACTGAGCTCCAAATAGATGAGAAGTTCCCCTACTCATCCTTTAAGTCTTCAACCGAAGTCTGTGAGGTTGAAATCGGTAAAAACTTCATTAGGGGAGATATTTCTCATTGCGAGCTTCATATCGAGAACGGAGAGAAATCCCTGGACCTGCAACTCGATGCAGGAATTAAAGGCATCAAAAGCCACGCTTGCTTTGGCGACGAGACGAAGTGTATGCATTGGGTTGTCCCGCAGCCACGTGGCAAAGCCAAGGGCACCTTCAGAACAAAGGAGGAAACCCTCAGTATCGATGGGCTGGGATACCGCGACCACAACTGGTTAAACTTCTCTCCCCTCGACGTTATAGCATACTGGGACTGGGGAAGGGTCTACGATGAGGAATATACTATTATCTTTGCGGATATCGTTACGAGTAAGAAATTCGATAATGCCAGAATAAAGCCCCTCATAATTTACGATACGGGCAAGCTGCTTTATATGACATCAGAAACCAAGAAATGGAGCCTTACTAAAGCTGATATGAGGTTCGACCCGATGGCTCAGATGGAACTTCCCCAGACACATCTAGTGAAGCTTCAGGATGAAGATTTATCCCTGGAGATGAATCTGCGTCTGGAGAAGGTCTTTCAAAAGATAGACCCTCTGTCTGATTTCAACCCGCTGGTAAGATTCCTCATCCGGACCTTTAAAGCGAAACCTTCGATTATCTCACTCTACTCCGTCGGCCCGGGAACATTAAACCTGGCTGGACGAGAGAATGCTTTGACCTGCACCGCAGTACACGAGCTTGTCCGCAATACCTGATTATACACTCGCACTTCATCCAGGTTATCAAAGCATGGGTTCTGCTCAATTACCATGTATGCTTCTATGTCCTTTTCTCATACCCCCCTGGGTAATAGCCAAACTAGCAAGCCCCGCAATATTGAAAACAGCGAATGTTACGGTGGCAGCTCTCCCCCAATCAAAAGCAAACTCATTTATTAGAAGACCGAGAGTGCCGATCAGGAGTAAAATAAATCCAATTAGTTTAACGACTTCCCTCATAGATATACCTCCGAGCCCCAATTGCATAAATGGCGGATATAACTATCAAAATAGGGTGTCAACCAAAACTGGTAAGAATCAAGGCGCGCACGCCCTGACCGCTTCGCCAGGGTAGCTAGCTATGGTTTTTTCCTGCCGCGCCTTTCATGGTACTCCACATATCTATTTATGGCCCGCGCCGCCCTGTAAACCGAAGGGTAGAAGGGCACCTTGCGCTCTGCGCACATTGTCCGCATGGTCTCCAGAGTCTCCAAGCCGTAGCTAGCTTCTACTCCATGGACAACAACAGCGGCCGGCTTCTGCAGCCCGTGGAACGCCTCTAATATGCGGCCTCTCACTTCTCTGCAGAACTGTCGATAGAAACCTTCTATAAAAGGCTCGATCTCCGGAGCAATCTGCCACAGAAACATATCCGGCTCTGCCCAGCCATCAATGCGCTTTATTGCAGCAGCCCAGTCATTGCGGTAATTACCCAAGTCAAAGGGATTTCTCAGCATGCTGCCTGCCACGGGGACAATGCGTTCAATCTCAGTCACCAGCGCCTCTGGAGCTGGGGGAAGGGTAAGACCTCCGCGCTCGCATTCGTCTGAGGCCCGTACGCTGGCACCACCCCCTAGACCCACCACAGCTACCTTTCGCCCCCGGGGCAGGGGAAAGAACTGGAAGGTTACCAGCAGGTCAATCATCTCCTCTAAGTCCTCCACGCGGATGGCGCCGGTCTGCCTTAGTAGCGCTTCCCATATCGCGTCATTTCCAGCCAGCGCCCCGGTATGGGAGAGCGCACCGCGGCTACCTGCTGCGGTGCCGCCTTTCTTGATAATAATCACCGGCTTTTTCGCTGCCGCTTCAATAAGCACCCTTCGCAGACGCTTCCCATCCCTGGTTCCCTCGATATAGGCAGCAATAACCTCCGTCTCCCGGTCATGCGCCAGATATTCCAGTAGGTCGGTTTCACTGATGTCGCTGGCGTTCCCGTAGCTCACCACCTTGCTGAAGCGCACCCCCCGTGCGGCTGCCCCCCGCACCACCAGGATCGAGTAGCTTCCGCTCTGAGAGATGAAGCCCACATTCCCCGGCTCCCGGGGGAAGTCAGCGCAATAGGAGATACCGGAGCGGGGATAGTATATCCCCATACAATTAGGGCCTATGATACGGATGCCACCGCTGCGGGCGATAGAGACCAGCTCGTCCTGGAGCCTACTTCTATCTTCCTCACCGGTCTCGGCAAAGCCTGAGGTGTAGAGGTGAACAGTATTCACTCCCTTGTCAACGCAATCTTCGAGGAGCTGACGAGTTGCCTCCGCAGGAATAAGAGAGATAACGTGATCAACCGGTCCGGGGACATCCCGTACGTTGGGGTAGGATTTCAGACCCGACACTTCGTCCCACTTGGGATTGATCGGGTAGACTTCGCCTTTATACCCGAACTGGGCCAGGGTATCTAAAAATAGATTGGTAGCGGCGTTCCAGGGGCCCATGCTCGCGCCAACCACCGCTATCGAGCGGGGCTGGAATATATAGTCCAGTGTCATATTATATCTAAGCTTTTCGCTAGTTCCTCTCGGAAAAGTGCCTCCCCCTTTTCAGGAGAGGCACTTTAAATCACATTAATTCATCTATACCTATTTTACTTGGAAACTCCCCCAATAGCAAGGATTTGCACTTATCCGGTACATTGGCGATACACACCGCTAGCCAGCTTTTCCCTGTCATTGCGAGGATCCCTCCGCCTTGCGAGAGTCCGATTTATCGGACGATTTAGGCCGAGGAGTCACCGTTTAGGCCAAAGTGTCGGGGCCGAAGGTCGGCCGACACAGTCGTGCCCCGACCTGTCGGCCTAGTAGGGTATACGAGGGAGAGATGTACGGGGGGAGTCCCCCGATATAATCGGGGGCAGGGGTCTCTATGACTTATCGGAGTATAAATACGTATCAGGGTGGGTGGGTAAAGGTGAGATTGTTTCGCGGAGTTTACCCTGAGCAAGATTCTTCGATCGCTTTATTCCCTCAGAGTGATAGAAAGCGAATGAGGGGGAGCCAACCACTGGTGGGCTAGTCCACCGTCGCAGTCCTCAGCCATCAACGGTACCCTGCCTCAGTTCCGGATGAGAGTAGTCCGTGGTTTGCCCATGATTATAGAGCCTGTCAAATAGTGTATAGTATTCCATCTTGGTCAGAGCATTGAGAAATCTTGAGCGGATCTGGCGCTGGGCCAGTAGCCTTTTTACCGGTTCCAGAGAAAGGAATACGCTCAAGAAGCGGCGCAACAGATCATGCGTCCAGAGCGTATAATCATCGAAGAGCACATTCTGCAGCCTTCCCGTTGAAATGGCGCTCAGAATGAAGCGCTCAAAGGTATCCTTCGGAACAAACGCAGTCTCTTTCCTTCTTGCCATGATACGGCTCCCGCTGGGGCAGAACCTGACACAGACACCGCAACCAATGCACCTCGTCGCATCAACGCAGGCATAGTTGCTACCATTGCTGTCTTCGCGTAGTTTGATGGCGTCCACGGGACACCGTTCAACGCAATCGCTGCACCCCGTGCAATCTTCCTCTCCGTGCTCGGAGACAAAGTTGGTGGTGATCCTGGCGTTGTATCCCAGCTTTCTGTAGGCAACTAGAGCCTCGCAACAACAAGAGCAGCAATTGCAGATCCAGTTGACCCCTTCCTGGACATTGTCCCCGATTTGGACCAGGCCCAGTTCCATGCATTGTTCGAGAATCCGGTGGGCTTGCCTCTGGCTGATTTGTCTGGCTATCCCGTGTTTGGCAAGGCTTTCCGCTGACTTATTGAAGGTGAGGCAGACTTCCTGTGGATTATTGCAGGCTTTCCCCAGATGCTCCATCTTATGGCGACAGTAGCAGATACCCACGGTAATGCAGGTAGCTGTGTCTATTATGTGGCTGGCTCGTTCGTAATCGAGGACAATCACCCTGTCTTCCTTTTCGATGGTGTCTTCGTACACCAAGGCCCTCAGTATGCTTGGTTCAATGGAGAATATCTTTCGTATGAAATCTCCTTCGGTATTAACATACTGGTAATAGAGTTCAGACAACACTTGCTTATCGAAACGGCCATCCAAACGCATCAAGGAGAATTCGAAGAATCCTGCCATTGTGGGTGTAAGGATATAGGCCTGTGTTTCACCGGTGGCGAAATCGAAGAGGATGCCTTTATCAGCCAATGTATTTAGTATCACTCTCGTCTCATTGCTTGACTTCTTGAAGAGTTTGGCTGCCTCTTCGACGGTGAAAAGGTTGATGGGAAGAACAGAGACAAGATCAGCCTCCCCTTCCGTAAACAGGATCTCCAGTATCTTCAAGAGGGTCTTCGACATGGGAGCACCCTGTGGTGGCTGGTCTAGCCTTCTCTGCAACCTATCAAGGCTTCTTGAGGTTACGTGTGCCATAGCGTCTAGGCGTTCTACCGCGTTTTAATCCCCTCATAGGTTCTCCGAGCATAGAGTAAATACGGTTCGTTGTTGCGCCAAACCCGCTCGCAGATCAACTATCCGATAGAAATGCGGTGATGTCCTCTCACTCCAGTAGATTCTGGGCCACCGTGCGCCGAGCGTCATAAAATTGCCCCCCATTCGCCCTTTTTATGGTCGACCGGCACCGGCGCTATCTACCCGTCGCCTTGCCCGACTCCTCCAGCTTTTTAAGGATCATCAGCCATTGCTGATAAAGGGACTCGGGCTCCTCTTTCCCCGGTTCCTGCCACGGCCCCGGCAGTTTCATGTCCTTGGCGATGATCTTGTAGCAGCTGTACACCTCGGTCACCCCTGAGTTGGCACCCACGTGCCAGGCAGCACCGGTGGCATAAAGGTTCTTGATGGGGGTCCTGTGGTTTGCCAGCTCCGGGGTCGGCCGCTTGTCCTCTACCTGGTGGGTGACGCGGTCGAGGACCCCTATCGACCCGTCGGGCATCAGGTTCTTCATCCGCAGGTGGTCATACGGAGAGTTGTAGTCGCACCCGATGACGTTGTCCCACGTCATATTGGGGGCATGCCTCTGCCACAGGGTCATCAGGTTTTCGGCGTACTGCTTTTTTATGTCCAGCCACTCCCGCTCGGTGTGCATGCTGGCTGGTGGCCCGAGCTGCTCGTTGTTGGCGACGTGCTTACCTGGCGGCGCGTATGAGGGATCGGCCAGGCTGTGGCACCACACGGTGGGGCAGTAGTCATCCAAGCTCGGAGGGAACATGCCCAGCCTTGAATAATGGACCTCCCTGGCGATATGCTCGGGGTCTGGATCCTCCGCCAGCCCCAGCCAATATGTGTCATTGATGTCGGGGTTGAATGCGGCAGCCTCATACCTTGGCGCCTCATGGAGGGCAAAGGTATACCACATCAGGCAGCCGAAAGAGGTTTCCAGAAGCTCCACCCGGCGCGCCAGCTTCTCGTCAACATGCTCCCTGCCGATCAGGTCGAATATAAGCTGCTGCGGATTTAAAGTGCTCACCACGAGCTTTTTTGCCTTTATCTCACTACCATCGCTGAGGCGGACGCCCTTAGCCTCGCCGTTCTCGATGATAACCTTCTCAACCTCGGCTCCGAGGAAGAATTTTGCCCCATCGCGAACCAGTATCTTGTGGGCGGCATGGGCTACCTGGTGGGTTCCTCCGGGGCAGAAGGCTATCGACGGCAACATCGCTGCCAGGCCGAAAGTCCACTGTCCTTGCCCCGGTTGGGTGGGATCTATCGCCCCGGAAAGCACGAACCTCAGGTTACAGTACTGCACCTCCGGGCTTTCCCATAGCTCCTTCACATTCCGCGTGTGGGGAGATGAGAGCACCAGCGCGTCCGGATCCACGCCCGCCCCAACCTCTACCAGCAATGGGTATACCGCTATTTGCCTCTCCAGCACCTTGGGATCGGCTTTCTCCTCCGCGGGCATGAAGAAGTAATCCATCTGCACGCGCTGGAACTCTGGGCTGAGCCACATTTTCCTCATCCTGAGCCACTTCTCGGCATCCTTTTCCGAGAAGCGGGCGATTTCCTTCGCCGTCCGCTCCTGGCTCATGTCATACTTCTCGCTGTAGATTGCCAGGCAGTTCTGATTTTTACGAAATACGGCTCCATCGCTGCAAAGGTGCTGGTCGATCTTGGCCCCGTAGTCCCAGAACTCGGGGAAATCACGCCACAGGGGAACGTAGTAGAAGGGTAACTGTATCGAGGCGTGGGTATTACCACGAAAGCCTGGGGCTGCGATTTCCTCGGTGGCCAGGCACCCGCCGATCTCGTGACGCCGCTCAAGTATACCGACACTCATGTCGGCATACTTGACCAGGTACATCGCAAGGAACAGGGCCTTATTCCCGCCACCAACTATCACTGCATCAAAGGTCTCATCAGCCATCATATCCCCCTTAACTTAAATAGTGGCAAGCTTACCGCACTAACTCTTCCCTAACTAAAACAAAAATCAGGTATATGAAAAAAACCATTGCCTCCATTCCCCAGAAAATCCAATTATAAGGCTCAGAAGCTCTCCCTCACCCTAGACCACATAGCAATTACTGACACCCTTTACCCTGGCTTTGGGCAATTTACCCCACAAAATATAGTCTGCCACCCATCTCTATTGCCATGTAATAACCTGTTGGATCGTGATTTCCCATAAAAGCAATCGATGGATTCATGTCCGGTGCCCAATAGCGCTGGCTAAGGATAGCACCCTGCTCCACGGCAGTCAATCCCACGTACTCGTCCAGCACCCTCGTTATACATCACCGCTACTCTATCATGTATGTGTATCATCGCGAATGAATTAAATCAATCTTACCTTTTCCCACAACCACCCGGTTTGGGGTTATTTACATGGTGCATTGATTATGTTATAATGCTCATTCTGAAATGGAGAAGGAAAAAAGGCAGACCATTATAGAGGATTTTCGACTTCACGAGGAGGACACCGGCTCCCCCGAGGTTCAGGTCGCCCTCCTTACAGAGCGGATAAATCGCCTGACCGAGCACATGAGGGTTCACCGCCACGATTATCACTCCCTGCGCGGGCTTCTTATGATGGTGGGGCAACGGCAGCGACACCTAACGTATTTAAACCGGATCGACCCTCAGCGTTACCGCTCGGTAATTAAAAGGCTCGGTATCCGAAAGTAAGGAGGTTAACCCGACAATGCCGCAGATTTTTGAGTGTCTGTTAGGCGACCGTTCCCTTATTATCGAGACAGGAAGGCTTGCCAACCAGGCTGGTGGCTCGGTCACTGTTCAGTATGGTGATACCCTGATACTGGCTACCGCCTGCGTCTCCAGCGAGCCACGCGAGGGGGCCGATTTTCTCCCCTTGACCGTGGACTATGAGGAGAAACACTATGCTGCTGGCAAGATCCCGGGGAGCTTCATCAGAAGGGAAAGCCGCCCCAGCCAGGATGCTATCCTCGCCGACCGGCTCACCGACCGCTCGCTCCGCCCCCTCTTTCCCAAGGGCTTCCGTAACGAGATCCAGGTGGTTATCACCGTCCTCTCTGCGGATCAAGAGAACGACCCCGACGTGCTGGCCATAGTTGGCGCCTCGGCAGCGCTCTCGATCTCCACCATCCCCTTTGAGGGACCAGTGGGAGCGGTACGTGTCGGTTGCCTCGATGGGGAGCTGGTACTCAATCCCACCTTCACCCAGCTGATCAGTAGCTCTCTGAACCTCGTAGTCGCCGGCACCAGCGATGCACTGGTCATGGTGGAGGCAGGAGCAAAGGAGATACCCGACCAGCTCATCCTTGATGCCATCAAGTTCGGGCAGCAGGCGAATCTGGATATCACCAGGCTACAACAGCAAATCATCGATGCCTGTGGCAAGCCCAAGATGGATTTCAAGCCCACCGAGGAAAACCCTGAGGTGGAGGAAGCGGTCTCCGCCATTACTGGAGGCAGGCTTAAGGAGTTGGTCTACAGGCCGAAGGCGGAGCGTGAGGAGGCACTCGCCACCATCAAGAAGGAGCTTTCCCGGGAGCTGGAGGAGAAGTTCCCCTCTAAAGAGATTAAATCCGCCCTCGATTCCCTGTTACGCAGGGAGGTGAGGTCCCAAATCCTGGAGCGGGGTGCTCGAGTCGGCGGTCGCGGGTTGAGCGAGGTTCGTCCCATCTCCTGTGAGGTTGGCCTCCTACCCCGCACTCATGGCTCGGCGCTATTCAGCCGCGGAGGCACCCAGGTACTCACCACCACCACGCTGGACTCGGTAAGAAAGGAGCAGCTTATCGATACCATCAGCCCTGAAGAGACCAAGCGTTTCCTGCATCACTACAATTTCCCTCCTTACTCCAACGGCGAGGTGAAACGTATGGTTGGGCCGGGGCGACGGGAGATCGGACACGGTGCCCTGGTGGCAAAGGCCCTTGCCCCCGTGCTTCCCAGTGAGGTGGATTTTCCCTATACTATCCGCCTGGTCTCCGAGGCGCTCTCCTCCAATGGCTCCACCTCTATGGCCAGCGTGTGCGCCAGTGCCCTGTCCCTTATGGATGCTGGCATTCCCATAAGTGCACCCGTAGCTGGGGTGGCCATGGGGGTTATCGCCGAGGATGATAAATTTGTCCTGCTCACCGATATCGAGGGGCTGGAAGATGCCTATGGCAATATGGATTTCAAGGTGGCGGGAACGGCCCAGGGGATCACCGCCCTCCAAATGGACATCAAGCTCAAAGGGATCCCCTACCAGGTTATCGAGAACGCGATTAAGCAGGCCAACGATGCCCGCCGCTTCATCCTGGATAAGATGAGCCAGACCATAAGCTCCAGTCGCCCCGAGCTCAGCAAATATGCCCCCCGGATGTACAAGATAACCATTGACCCCGCTAAGATCGGTACCGTCATCGGCCCCGGGGGCAAGATGATAAGGTCTATCACCGAGGAGACTAAGGCTACCATAGACGTTGAAAATGATGGCACTGTAATTATCGGCTCCACCAGCGAGGAGGGGGCACAGAAGGCGATCAAGATCATCGAGGATTTGACCCGGGATATAGAGGTTGGCGCTACGTACACCGGGAAGGTGACCCGGGTGATCAACATCGGCGCCTTCGTGGAGATCCTCCACGGCAAGGAGGGGATGGTCCATATCAGCGAGCTTGCCGACTACCGGGTGCCCAGCGTTGAGGATGTGGTCAAGGTGGGCGATGAGATTACGGTCATGGTCACCGAGATCGACCGCATGGGGCGGGTAAACCTCTCCCGCCGCGCCGTACTTCAGGGGCTCTCAAAGACGGACATGGTGAAGGATACCGCGGCACCAGGCTTTCCCGGAAAATCATATAATCCTCCCCCTCGGTCCCGGGGCGGTAATCTGGAGCGAAGACCCGGAGGAGGGCCGCCGCGGCGTTTTCCAGATAGAGGCAGGAAACCTCCCCAGAGGTAATCGGGTAGCGAGGTCTTATCCAACGATGATAAGGGTACTGGTTCATGGTGCCGAGGGGAGGATGGGGTGTGAGGTTCTGCGAGCCCTGTGCTCCGATACGGAGCTAGAGGCAGTGGGCGCGGTTGATTTGAAGGCAGATCGAGAGCACCTGCCCCTTCCCGACGAATCCGGCAAGATCCCTTCCTCTCGAGACCTGGAGACCATCATTTCACAAACAAGGCCCGATGTGATGGTGGATTTCACCATCAGGGATGCTACCATGCCTGCAGTGCGCCTCGCCGGCGGGCACGGCGTTAATCTGGTTATCGGCACCACCGGCCTATCACCGGAGGACCTTGACGAGATCGAAAGGTTAACTCACCAGAACGATATCGGCGCAGTGGTAGCCCCTAACTTCTCCCTAGGGGCGGTTCTGATGATCCATATGGCGAAACTGGCAGCCAGATATTTCGATTACGCCGAGGTCATCGAAAAGCACCATGAGGGTAAGGCCGATGCTCCATCGGGCACCGCCCTGGCCACTGCACGGGCGATGGTGGAGACACGGGGAGAGCCCTTTTTATATCCCGCGCTGAAGAAGGAGATCCTCAGTGGCACCCGCGGCGGGCAGGTCGATGGAATCAGCGTGCATAGCGTACGTCTTCCCGGGTATTTAGCACATCAGGAGGTGATCCTGGGGGCAACGGGGCAGACTCTGAGCATTAGTCATGACGCGATAAGCCGCGAGTCGTTCATGCCAGGGGTTGTCATGGCAGTAAAACATGTGGTAAAAAATAAGGGGCTTGTCTATGGCCTTGAGAAACTGCTAGGATTATAGGGATATGGTAATAAAAAAATGCAACGTTGCCATAGTGGGCGCCACCGGACTGGTGGGGCAGGAGTTTATCAAGGTGCTGGGGCAGCGCAATTTCCCCATGAGCTCACTTCAACTCTTCGCCTCGGACCGCTCCGCAGGACGCAGGCTCACCGTCGATGATGAGGAGATAGAGGTTAAGGAGACCACGCCACAGTCTTTTGATGGAATAGACATCGCACTGTTCTCCGCCGGCTCTGAAATCAGCCACCACTTCGCCCCCATCGCGGCGCAATCGGGGGCAGTGGTCATCGATAATAGCGCTGCCTTCAGGATGGAGCCCGATGTTCCCCTGGTGGTTCCCGAGGTCAATGCCGACGACATAAAGAATCATAGTGGGATCATCGCCAACCCAAACTGTTCCACCATTCAGCTGGTGGTAGCTCTCTACCCCCTGCACAGGGTCAATCCCATCAAGCGCTTCATCGTTGATAGCTATCAAGCGGTTTCGGGTACCGGTGCTGCCGCCCTGGAGGAACTAAGCGAGCAAGCCAGGGCTGTGCTGGAGGGACGCAGCGTGGTGCCCCATGTCTACCCCCACCAGATCGCATTCAACGTACTGCCAGAGATCGACCTCTTCCTGGACAATGGTTACTCCAAGGAAGAGTGGAAGTTGGTAGAGGAAAGTAAGAAGATCATGCATGCCGAGAATATAGCCATTTCGGCTACCTGTGTGCGGGTTCCCGTATTCATCGGTCACAGTGAGGCTATCCATATCGAATTTAGCGAGCCGATGTCCCCTGACACAGCGCGGCGCATCCTCGCCGAGGCACCCGGGGTCAGGGTGCTCGATGACCCCAATATTAGCCTCTATCCCCAGCCCTGGTCTGTCGCGGGCTCGGACGAGGTATTCGTGGGACGCATACGCCGTGATGCCTCCAACGATCGTGGCCTGGTCATATGGGTGGTTGCCGATAACCTCAGAAAAGGGGCTGCCCTCAATGCCATCCAGATCGCGGAGATAGCGGTGGAGAGGAGCTGGATATGATGACTGAGCTGGGCAGACTGCTCACCGCTATGGTAACCCCCTTCGATGAAGAAGGCAGGGTTGACTATGAGCAGATGAAGCGCCTATCCCTAGCGCTCTTGGACTCGGGGAGCGACGGGCTGCTGGTTTCCGGCACAACGGGGGAACGCCCCACGCTGACCGATGAAGAGCAACTTAAACTATTCGCCACGGTGAAGGAAACGGTGGGGGCAAGAGGGACGGTGATGGCCGGCACGGGAAGCAACTGCACCAGGGAAGGCGTGGAGATGACCAGAGCGGCGGAGCGGGTCGGCGTGGACGCCATACTGCTGGTAGTGCCCTATTACAACAAGCCAACCCAGGAGGGGCTGTACGCCCATTTCAAGGCCATCGCCCAAAGCACCTCACTGCCCTGCATCCTCTACAACGTGCCCAGCCGCACCGTCACCAACCTGGCACCAGATACCGTGATCAGGCTGAGTCAGGTCGATAATATAGTTGGTATCAAGGAGGCAAGCGGCAACCTGGGCCAGATTGCCAAGATCATCGATGGTACCGGTAAGGATTTCCTGGTCTATAGCGGCAACGATGGCGATACCTTTCCCATCATGGCCATGGGTGGCTACGGGGTTATAAGCGTGGTCTCACACCTGGTGGGCAATCAGATGCAGGATATGCTCCAGAAGCTGGTTAGCGGCAATATGAAAGAGGCAGCGGCGATTCATCATCGCCTGCTTCCCCTGATAAACGCCCTCTTCGTCGTTTCCAACCCCATCCCCATCAAATACGCCCTGAACCATGTGGGATTCAGTGTGGGCAATCCTCGCCTGCCCCTCACCGAGCCCGACGAGAAGTCGGCGGCTACCATCGAGGCGACGCTCAAAAACTACCGCATCGACCTAAAAGTTTGAGGGTCCGCCCCCACAAGGTATAGTTCCGATGAAGCCAATCCTAGTCGAATAGGTTTACCATCTCAGCGAGCCGGCCTCGCTATCTGTGCCCGAAGGGACACCATTACAGGAAGTCGTCGCCAGACTCGCCCAAGAGCCAGAACTTCGGGCGATTTTTCTTGTGGATTCGCATCAAAGATTCGCCGGGACGATTAGGCGTGCCGATCTCCTAAAGTGGTTATATTTTCAACTTTTCGGAAAGTTAGGAGTGGAAAAGGGATCTACTGGGGAGATCATTCATCTCGCATTTGCCACAAGGGCGAAAGACCTGGCACGCGGCGATTGGCGCTACTTCGGTGTCAAGGTAAGCGACACTATACAGGATGCCTTAGAGCGAATGATCGCCTGTGGAGATGCCATTATTCCCGTGCTGGATAACGAAGGCAAGGTTCTAGGCGACCTCAGAGTTACTGAGATCCTTATAAAGGCGCTTGAATTCGGGAAGCTAGACCAGCCTCCAGATTAAAGATAACTGCGCAAACGCCTAAGCGGGTTAACGAACTCGCTCACCATTATGGTCTGCTCCCACTGCTCACTACGAAGATTATGCTAGCAGGGCAACTAAATAACTCCTCAAGCCCCTCCATATAATAGGTGAGCGCCGCTCTTGGTAAATCCTCAAAGCGCCGTTATTTTACCAGAATTCTACGTTCTGGTTCTGGACGTATTGCCCCTCCTGGAGAATGGCCGTAATCTCCCGCCTCGCTTCCTTATCGGCGACCGGCTCCACCTCGGAAACCGGCATACCTGTATCGTTGACCCTATATTTCCAGTTTACAATGTATCCGGGCACAATAGCATAGGCGCAGCCACCGGTGCCACAGCAACTGGATTCAATAACCCCGAGCCCGGTTATACAAAGCGCCTCTTTCCCATCGTGCTCCAGCCTCAGCTCATTCATTGGAGTATAGTACCCCGCCAGGGCATTTACATCCTTACCAAGCTCCTGGTGAACGTATTCCATCTTCATCTCAACTCCCTCCCAAAACTGAGGCCGACCACAGGTCGCCGGCCGTGCTGAGGCGGCGCTCAGAAGTTTTCAACCCTTTTTTAAACGTTTAAAATGTTCATAGCGGCTAGCTCACCATTATGGCGTGCCATCCCCCGGAGCAGGATACGACGCCGAACCGGTTGCAAGGCTCTCCGGGAAAATGATAACGATATTTCCATCTTGAATCTGAACTGCCACCATGGGGCAATAGGCTATCCTTCCATCAGCGCCAAAATTAATTCGCCCGTAGAAGGTCTCGGCATCTAGTGCTCCCAGCGCATCTCTGACATCATCACGGTCAAGCGAACCTGCCTCCTCCAGGGCGAGCTGATAGCTCACCCCGCAGGCGCTGGCAGCAGCCGAGTGGTAATCCGGCTCCCTTCCGTACTCCTGCTGGAAAAGCTGGGCATAGCCTTCAGCGCTTCCGAAGACGGAGCCATTATAGGACACGTCAGGTACCCACTGTGAGGTGCCGAATACGTAATCGGCATCGGCCCCCAGATCATCGACGAAAGCAGGGTCTGAGGGTGCCACGGTGATACCGAACATTTCGGGGCTTAACCCCACATCCTTGGCAGTTTCGACGAAGGACAACGCCTCCTCGAAGTGTGCGGAGAAGAGCACCATATCCGGATCATCATCTGTAAGGTTACCCAGAATACCGGGCAGGTCGCCCTCCTGCTCGAATGTGGCAAATGAGATCACATCGTATCCCAGTTCCCCGGCATACTGCTCCGCCCCCTCAGCGGCACTTAAAGAGAATACGTCATCCGCAGATACTATGGCCACCGTATTCGGCCCCGGTTCGATGCCGGTCCCCCATTCCAGGATGCTGTCAAAATAATCGCTGGCTGGGTTCAGCAGCCCGAAGACGTACTCGAAGCCCGAAGTGAAGATTTCCTCCGCGGCGCCCCCGCCTTGAACCATGGGTACACCGTATTCATCCGCCACCGCAGCCGCTTCGAGGTTGGCACTGCTCCCGTAGGGGCCTAAGAGGAAATCTACCCCATCCTCGGTGATGAGCTTCTCCACCAGCTCGCCGGTCTGCTGGGTGTCGCTCTCATCATCGTAATATAGTATGTCGACCTGGTAGCTCTCGCCACCTATCGATATACCGCCCCCTGAATTCACCCTCTCCTTCCACAGTTCATACCCCTCTAGATAGAGGCTGCCCGTTTCCTCAAGCTCGCCGCTCAGGCTCAGCGCACAGCCGAACAGTACCGGCTCCGGCCCTTCACCGGCGCAGCCAGCAAGCGCCGGCGGCAGCAGGGCTACCAGTATCAAAGCGACTTTGACTCTGCGACCCAACACAGCTTCGCTCCTTTCGAAAAACAGTATCCAAACTAATATTATTCATTATAAGACCACCTCAGCATGATGCGCAACGGCTTTAAACCGCGGCTGGGTCGACCGCTCAAAATAGCTCGCTCACCATTATCGTCTGTTCCCGCCGCTCCCCCACGGAGATGATGCTTGCGGGGCAACCAAGCAGCCCCTCCAGCCTCTCCACATATTTGCGAGCCTCCACTGGCAGGTCCTCAAAGCGGCGGATGTCGCTGATGTCTGTTTTCCATCCGGGAAGCTCCTCATATACCGGCTCACACCTCGCCAGCTCGGCCACGCTGGAGGGGGGGCTGGTAATGGTCTTTCCCTCAATCCGATAGGCGATACATATTTTCATGGAGGACAGGATACTGAGTATATCCAGGCGGGTGAGGATAAATGAGGAAAAGCCATTTACGCGGGCGCTGAAGCCACCCACCACCCCATCGAACCAGCCGCAGCGTCGTGGACGCCCGGTGGTGGTGCCGCGCTCATGGGCATGCTGGCGAATCAGCTCCCCGGTCTCGTCCAGAAGCTCCGTGGGCATGGGACCGCTCCCTACCCTCGTAGTATAGGCCTTAAACACTCCAGCGATGCCATCGAGCTTCAGCGGGCTGAGTCCCACTCCGGAGCAAGCAGCCCCCGCCATGGTGGTGGTGGAGGTAACATAGGGGTAGGTGCCGAAATCAACATCGAGCATGGTTCCCTGTGCCCCCTCAAGCAAGATCTTATCCTTTCTCTCCAGAGCCTCCTGTACCATTAGATCGGTTTCCCTGATGAAGGGAGCAAAGAGCTCACCATAATGGCAGTACTTTTCATAGACCTCCTCCAGCACCAGCGGCTCAGAGTCAAAGACCCGGGTTAGGATACGGTTCTTCTGCTCTAGCACCAAGCTAAGCCTCTCCAGAAAGGCGCCCTTATCCAGAAGGTCACCGGCGCGTATCCCCAGCCGGCCCGCCTTATCCATATAGGCAGGGCCGATCCCCCTCCTGGTAGTCCCTATCGCTCCACTGCCGCGCGATTCCTCCTCCAGTCCATCAATCAGGAGGTGATAGGGCATTATCAGGTGAGCGCGGTCGCTCACAAAAAGCCTGTCCATTGATATATCCTGCCTCTTCAGCGCTTCGACCTCTTCGAAGAGCACGGCAGGGTCTATTACCACACCGTTGCCGATAATGCAGTTAACCCCTCTATGGAAAATACCCGAGGGAATAAGGTGCATCTTGAACTCGCCATATGGATTAATCACGGTATGGCCAGCATTGCTCCCCCCGGAGAAACGAACTACCATGTTCGCCTTTTCCGCCAATAGGTCTACGATCTTACCCTTCCCCTCGTCACCCCATTGCCCCCCAATAACAGCGATTACCGGCATGACATCCTCCTACCTATCTCCTCTAAATACCCGGTGAGCGCTCTATTCTTATCCTTTTCTGATCTCCCCACCACGCCCTCCCACTCTTTAGAACTCATAACTACGCCCACCCGACCACGCAGTATAACAGACGGGCACCCTTTTGATAAGGGGGCACACCAGGAGAAACCAATATTAGCCCCTCAGGTAGATAGGTGAAACATGGCAGCGTGGATTTCGCTTCATCTGCCCTCACGATCAACTCTGTGATGAGTCAGCCCAAGTGCCTAAAAGGTGGGTGGTAATAGACAGGTTTCTTCTCATTTTCTTCCTACAAAGGGGAGTCCGGAGGGGAATCCCCTCTGGCAGGGGTTTGGGGGTGTCCCCCAAGAAAAACATGTCAGGGCGGGTGGGTGGAAAAATACAAGTTCCTCCTTTCCAAAATCTTGCGAGCGCCGTGAAACAATCCTCACATTGGAATACTATCCCGGGGATTGCCACGTCCGGCGAGGCCGAAGCCTATATCAGGTAAGAATTACAAATGGGCAGTAACTACTCTGACCAACGTGCCCGACTGTTGGCCGTCCGAGGATCTGTACATCAAATCGAACGCCCGTGTTACAAGGTAAACCTGGAAATGTCCATAGCTGTATTCTGTGGCAACGACACCCACAATAGGCCAGCGATAGCGCCAGTACTAGTGTACCGGGGCGGAAAAACCATATTGACAACGATACTTAAAGGTGATAACTTTACTTAGTCAAAATCGTATTGCAATAAATACAGCACACTACTTTATAGCCCCTCAAGTTAAAAAGAATGCCCGAGTGGCGCAACGGTAGCGCAGCCGACTTGTAATCGGCAGGGTAGCGGTTCGAATCCGCTCTCGGGCTGTGTTATGTGCATGGCGAAACGGGGAGGCGGGGTGGGTGAGTGGCTAAAACCAGCAGACTGTAAATCTGCCGCCGACAGGCTTCGTAGGTTCGAATCCTACCCCCGCCACCATATTTTGCCTAACAGTTTGCTTAACTTTTGGCATTGCTCCCTCCCACCCCAACTCCAACTCCCACACTAACCCCATCAGAGCCAACATTCCCCAGTTCATCCTATGCTTCTATTGCCATTGGGGGATATGTTCATTCGATTGGCCTCTATCAAAATGATAGCCTACAGCATTTTATATCCGAGTCCGATATAATTGAGACTTGGGGAACCGGTGAGGCAGCATCTTATTCACTACTTCTCCTGGAGTATCAGCTTTCAGATTCCGGAAGCCAAAGAAGAAGCGTAGCAGTGGGAAGCGAGGTGGCTTTGTTAAAATACAGACGAGCAAGAATTCAATCGTTATCGGAACATTTAAGGAATTATGAGTTCCATAGCGTTACAAATTGATTCTGCCTATGCGCATGCGACTATCTAGGCAGATTATAGGTGGCTACCCGAGTATGTGTAGCCCCTTATATTTTTACCCACAGCATTGACAGCCTATGCTCCCCAGGAGTATGCTCACCACATCATAATATGAGGTGTTTAGTAATTGGAGGACGAAATAAGTCGTGTACTGCTCAAGTATGAGAAGTATATTTGGGAACATTCTAAAGCTCATGAACTCTGCGAAATAATTGCTAATCGAATCGAGAGAAGGGTTCATCGCCAGGTAACACTCCATGAATGGAAAACAGATATTGGATGGTCGTTTTATTCTACAAGGAATTTTGCCTCTGCTGGATGGAGGAAAGCAAAACAGTCATTGGTTATAGATACCAATAAGAAATGGGCAGACCGAGCAGGTGTTTCCGAACTTGCTGATGCTACTACAGAAAATGGCTGGCACGGGGAGCCAAGCTGCATTTGGTATGTGCAAGCAGGCGATGTTGAGAAGCGGGAAAGAGTAGCTGGATACCTAGCTCAGGTTTGCATAGCTCGGCATCGCCGAATGTAGGTCCACCAGGTTTATTGCGAAGGGCTATCCGAAAACCGAAAATGGGTGGCCCCTCTTTTCATACCCCATGCAACCTACCTTAATGCCGCCTTAGCTATAAAAAGCATACTAGTCACCTTGTGATAGGCATCCACAGCTCCACTGTTGCACCTATGAGGCTGCCACCAGCCCGCATCCAGCCAACCCGCATCCTTGAGCCTGACAGCCCTTACTACGGTATTGACGTGTGTCAAAGCCTCCCTACAAAAAACCAAAATATTGTCAGGGATTTCCCCACATAAAAAAATACAGACTTTCCCCACAAAAAATACAGACTTTCCCGACAGACAAATGGCGCATCTTGTGTTACCGTAAATGTGAGCGTTTCGCCAGGCACTTCCTGCAGATAGCCACAATCACATACGGGCAAGACTGAGGATTCACACAAAAAAGAATATCGGCTCAGGAAGTATGGTGACCTATGGTTTTGCCCAAAAAACCTTTAAGCGGGGTATCAAAGCCCAGCGCTGCAGCTACATAGATTCTGTGGTTTTTAGATATATTTGGAGCTCATAGGTTCTATCTAGGTGACTACGGCAGAGCAGTCGGCATGTTTCTCACGCTTGTAGGGTTTTTATTTGGGCTTTGGTCTACGCTTTCTTCATACCATCTGCGTTGAGGCTTAAAGAGGGTGAGGTACGGGAAGAAGTGCTTTTAGAAATCGCTGCGAGGAGGTCGAAGGAATAAACTATGTGGGTAGTAGGTCGCATTCTACTTGTCATCCTGATGGTCATCGGTGTTCTTCTGGTTGCGGCAGGTACAGCAAGCCTTGTAGGAGCTGATAGTTGGACTGGCCAAATATATGATATTAACATTGACTCTGGAGTTTTCATGGGAGTTGGGGATGGGGGAGTGGCTCTGGGAGTAATACTATTGGCAGCCAGTATTATAATGAAGCTAAGACCTACTAATTTGTATTTCTTACCTGCTTTTTAGGTTGGGGGGATAGGGCTTAGTGACTGAATAGCCTGTTCAGTTATAGAACACCCTTATCGCTCGGAAGTAAGCATTTTTACCGCCTGGAGAGCAATCCCACGAGTTAATGTAGTCGTTTATTGTGCCAGGCATTGTGGTTAGCCCTATAGCAGGAATAGCCTTTGTCAAAAAGGGTTTATAAAACCTGTTTATAGTTTCCAGCGATGTGCTATTTACCCTCTATTTTTGGAAAGAGGTCAATTGCACTATGCATATTAGCTACACTCTTCCCCCTGTTGGTGATATAATAGTAATCCGTTAGCGCCAGGCGCAATTTTCCGGACGGTGGATGCTTTCTTTGCTTAACCTGGGAGATGTATGGTTTGCTTAAATTGCTTAACTCCGCTATCTGGGAGGCAGTCATTTTGTTAAGCAATTTAGATACGTCTGAGCAGACCGTCAATCTGCCGCCGACAGGCTTTATAGGTTCGAATCCTACCCCCGCCACCATACAGGTAGCTTACCGGGATTGTCCCCGCGGCCCCAAATTAGGGTGCCACGCGCATTTAATTAATTTATCTGTCGCCCCCGTCCTTGAATCGCCCCAAACGCATCAAATTTCAACGGCTTAAGGGGTAATTTCAGAGTTCTATAACTTAATGTGGTGGGGATACAAATTATCAGCGACAACCTTGATTTAATCGTCAGCGTCGATACGCCCTGGTTAAATAGCGAAAAATCTAACCCTTTCTCACTCTAAAAGGTACGTTCAGTTCCGGTCAATCACCATATAAGAGATTGTGATTTTAATACAATTGCATCAGGCAGCAGTATTGTCCAGTCTATCCAATATCCAGCGGTGCTGTAACACTTCGGTGCAGCATGTGCTTTGCAGCTGTGAGAAAAATTTTAACCAATGGGCGTCTGGGGTTAGAGACGATGAAGAGCATCGGCAATAAGCGAGCTATACGGTGCGGGAGGGGATAGAGTGCATTACTTTGCGTATGCCTCAAATCTAAATCGCAGGCAGATGTCGGAACGCTGCCCCGGGAGCCAGCCCAAGTTCACCGCCACCCTGCCCAATCACCAGTTAATATTTGCCGGCTGGTCGAGGAACTGGCACGGAGGGGTCGCCAGCATCAAGCTATCTAAAGGGGAGAAGGTTATCGGTGCTGTCTACGAAGTGTCAGAGGGCTGTCTGGCGAAACTGGATATATACGAAGGGGCGAAATATGAACGGAGGTCTAAAACCGTATTTGCCGAGCTTGGTGAAGCGGTGGAGGTTGTAACCTACATCATGCGAGAACATTCGGAAGAAACCAAACCCTCACCGGAATACCTCGCTGTTATCCAGCAGGGCTACAGGGATTGGGGAATTGTCTAACGATAATGATATATATGCGCTAATATAACAAAATGCCTGTCCTGCCTGCACGACCTCACGCTGCAATTTTGTAACTACCCCTAGCACGATAACATATTCCGAAACTGCTGCTCCCTGTTACTGGAGCAAACATATCCGAAACCCCTTGATTTTCTATCTCCAGGTCTTTATGATAGCGCTACACCACAGCAACGGAGAATCAGGATGTCTGGTAAATATGACGTGATCGTGGTTGGGGCAGGCCCCGGGGGTGTAACATGTGGAGCACTGCTGGCCAAGCTTGGCCTTAACACCCTTGTGCTGGACAAGAACTCTCAGGTTGGCGGCAAGGCCATGACCCTTTCCAAAAGGGGGTTTCGATATGAATATTACCCAATCTGGCCATGTCCAGGTGCGGATTCCCAAATCCATGCCGCGCTGAAGGCGCTGGGGCTGGAGGAGCAGGTGGAGCTTATCCAGCCCGACCCCTTCGGACTCATGCACTATGAGACCCCGTTGGGCGAGATAAGGACCATGGTAATGCGTGGCCCCGGTCACCCCACGGACCAGCAAGAACTCTTCGGCCTACTTGGTGTAAAGGAAACTGAAATGGAGGAGGTTCTCCGACTGTTCGGGGAGATTGTACTGATGTCTCCCCAAGACCGGGACCTCCTGGACGATGTCTCCACCCTTGAGTTCCTCGACCGTTATAACATCCCGAGATCGGTTTATTCCTTCATCGCCACCCTCCAAAGCGAAGGCACCATAGAAGTCCCGGGCGACGTCGCCTGCGCATCCGAGGTGGTAAAGATCTTCCAGCAGCTCATCACCGGGGGCAGCGGGTGCTACCCTGCAGGCGGCCTCGGCGCAATGTATGAGGCCATAGCCGGAGCAGCCCGGGCAAACGGAGGTGACATTCGGTTAGAAACTAAGGTCGATCGAATAGTGGTGCAGAACGGGCGAGTGAGCGGCGTTCATACTGAGAAAGGTGATTTCTACGCACCCATAGTTGTGAGCAATGCGGGCATCCAGCCCACGGTGCTCAAGCTGGTGGGAGAGGAGCACTTCGACAGGAGCTATGTGAACTACGTGAGGGATCTGGTACCCAGTCTCGGCTTCGCCGGGGCCAGATACATCCTGAGCAAGCCGGTACTGGAATACCCCGTTTATATATATTTCTCCGATAATACCGTATCCACTACGGACCATATACTAGAAGAGGAGTCCGGTCAAATGCCCGAACAGATCTACGTGTTCGTCTCAACCAACTCACTCTTCCCCGGCATGGCTCCCCCTGGCAAGCAACTCGTGCACACCGGCATCTCTTGCCCCGCCGACCCTAAGGTTGACCCCAAGACCTGGATGGACAAGGTGGAGGCCGAGGTTGCCAGGATCTGGCCCGATGTGGTCGAGCACATTGAGGAGAGAGAGTACTACGGCTCGGCGCACATATCCGCTCTCAGCAGGGACTCAGTGGTTCCCGGCACTGGTGGTGAGTGCATCGGTCTGGGGCAGATAGTTGGTCAGTGCGGCAGGCACAAACCCTCAGCAAAGGCCCCGGTCGGCGGTCTTTTCTATGTCGGCGCCGATGCGGGTAGTACCGGTTTCTTTGCCAACAACCTGGCGGTAGCGTCCGGCCTGAACGTGGCCAAAACGGTTCTACAATACTTCAAGACGCATCCCGTTAGGTCGGTATAGAGCGATCCAGGGCACTTCTCGGGTACCTGCTAAAATAGAAAAAAGGGAGGCTTAAAATGGCTGACTACGATGCGATCGTTGTAGGAGCGGGCCACAATGGCCTTGCCGCTGCCACCATTCTGGCGAAAGCGGGCTTGAAGGTTCTGGACGTGGAAAAGAACGGATACGTGGGCGGAATGGCAGCCACCAGAGAGGTTATTAAGGGTTTCAGGCACAATGTCGGCGCCTGGGCATTCATGGTTTTCAGCCCACAACTTATGGAGGTCTTCGAGCTGGAAAAGTACGGCCTTGAGGTTTTCGAGCCCACAACCTCTTTTTGTAACTTTGGCGTCCCTGATGAAAACCCATTTGTCCTTTATAACGACCCGGGCAAACTGATAGAGCATCTGCAAAGGGATCACGGGGAAGGCGCTCTGGAGGGCATGATGGGCGTGCTTGAATTCTGCCGTCCCTTCGCCGAGGCGTGGAATGCAGCGCGCTTCGATCCGCCCCCCTCCATAGGCTCTATAATCGAGGCCGCTCCCAGCCCTAAGGTTAAAGACGCCCTGAGAAAGTGCTTCTATGCCAGCACCATGGATATAGTCGATGAGTTTTTCCCCGACCCACAGAAGCACAAGCTGATTAAGTCCATGTTTGCCGGGATGTCCACCGATGCAATTTCCCTGGGACCCTATGAACCGGGGACCGCCTTTTCCCTGGCTTACCACCTCGTTCCTGCCGGCATTGGACAGTTTTACAAGCTGGCTAAAGGCGGCATGGGTATGGTCTCGGAAGCCCTGAAGAGGTCCTTCGAGGAAAAAGGCGGTGAGGTCAGGCTCAATGCCAGGGTAAGGAGGATCCTGGCAGAAAACGGAAAGGCCACTGGGGTAGAGCTCAGTAATGGTGAAAGGATAACCTCCAGAGTGGTCCTTTCTAATCTCGATGCCTATGCCAGCTTCATAGGCCTGGTTGGGGAGGACAACCTGCCCTCCGATTTCGTTCGCATGGTCAAGAGGATAAAGTACGGTACCCCATTCATACAGGTTCATTGTACTTTGAAAGAGCTACCTGAATTCACTGGGGACCTTGCCTTTGTCAACGAGGACAATACCAGGTGGTTTATGAGCTATACCCGCGGCCCGGAGCACTATCAGCACTGTACAGACGCGATTAAATGGGGGAAGATACCTGAAGACCCGATGTTTGCTTACTATATCCCCAGTATTTGGGATGATAGCATGGCTCCAGCGGGCTATCACACAATTACCTTCTTTTCATTCTATTTCCCAATACTGCCCCCGGGAGATGAGCATGACCGGATGAAAGAAGAAGTAACAAACAAACTAATAGACAAAATGAATGAATATGCCCCGAATCTAAAGGACGCCATCGTGGACCGGGTAGCCTTCACCTCGATGCATTTCGAGAAGATGTGTGGCATTACCAGAGGCGATTACGCTCACGGCCTGCTTCTCCCCGGCCAGATGTTTGACTTCAGGCCGGTGGTAGGGTGGTCAGGATACAAGACACCGGTGGAAAACCTTTATCTCTGTGGTTCGGCCTGCCATCCCGGCCCGGGGGTGACAGCGGTACCAGGCTACAACAGCGCCCGCGAGGTGCTGAAGAACTGGAAGTAATGAGGCAATTGTGAAGGAAGAAAACGCCGGACGGCCAGTAGAATCCAAGGCACAATTGGAGGAGCTCTCCAAAGCGGAGCTTGTTGATCTCATCCGATTGTATTCCAAATTGTTCCTGGCGGTGGACGCCTTCTGGTATCTGGCAGTCAGGGAAAAAGTGGACGAGGATACCGCTACCGCCTGTGACATCTGGGTATGGGAGAAATATACCCCCTACGAGCTCAAAAGGCTGATGCCGCTCAGGAACATAAAAGGTAGTGACCTGGAAGCCTTCGCCACCGCCCTGGGCTTCTCGCCCTGGTTCGCCAACCTGAAATACAGGCTCACCCGCGAGGGTGAAAACAGGCTGACCTTTACCGTGCTGGAATGTCCCACTCTAGAGGCGCTAAAACGGGAGGGCTCAGGAAGGGAGAATGTCATCTGCCGGCAGGTAGACCCGAAGCTTTTTCAAATCATGATCCAGTGCTTCAACCCCAGGGGCAAGGCCACCCCAGTTGAGCTGCCTCCCCAGACAAACGGTAAAAGCATATGCTGCCGCTGGCAGTTCTCAATAGAGGAGTGAGAAGCAACCAGTGGGATACCCCGGTTGTCCTCCCGGCTCCCATGCTAGTGCTAGGCACATTCTGTCAACTGTACCTATCGGTGGCGCGGAAGCTCTATCCTATGTCCCCTCCCGTGTATCACATACTCGACCTAATACAGACGGCCATCGGGGAGCAGCCAGCGCTCCGACACTCGGAGCGGGCCGGCCAGATGATAAGGTACATGACCTTTAGCCTGCCCCGGATGGTTTCACCAGGGAGGAGCTGGGTCGAGGTCTAGTGCGCCACAGCAGCCCTGCCTTTGGCGATAGCAGACCATATCGTCATTACAAGCCTCAGGCGAAGTAATCGCCTCAGGCGTGGGTTTGAAGTAATGCCCACAGCCTATTAGTGCTGATGTCCTGGACACCGCGCAACGTAAACATTGCACCCCTTGTTTTTGTGTGCTATACTCTCTGCGAAATTGCACTTAGGAGGGGGTGGTATGTGACATATTTGGCAAGACAGGTATAGCCTGCCATAGTGTAATCAAAGAACGATATATAACATAAAAGGAGGGAAGACGATTGAAGAAGTACATGAAGTGGTCGGTAACCCTAACCCTGATGCTAGCACTGGTTGCAATGAGCAGCATGAGTTGCGCCCAAGAAACAGTAATAGAAGAAGGGGATACCTACAACGTGGGAGCACTATTTTCTACTACTGGCCCCGCTTCAAACCTTGGAGTACCTGAAAAGAACACGGTGGAGATGATGGTGGACCAGATCAACGATGCGGGCGGCATCAACGGACATCCTCTGGAGGTCACTATCTACAATGACGAGAGCCTTCCGGAGAAGTGCGCCACGCTGGCGAACACGCTTATCGAGGATGGTATGCTGGCCATAATTGGGCCCACCACCAGCGGGAATAGCCTGGCCATCCTCGATATTGTGACCACAGCAGAGATCCCACTGGTCTCCTGCGCCGCCAGCATCGACATTGTGGAACCGGTGGAGGATCGTTACTGGATATTCAAGACCCCGCAGACCGACAAAGAGGCGGTTACCGAGATATACACCTATCTCGAGGAAACAGCAAATATAACCAATATAGCCCTCATAACCGCCACCTCCGGGTATGGAACTTCCGGTAGGGGCATCCTCATAGCTGATGCTCCCGACTTCGGGCTCACTGTTGTGGATGACCAAACATTTGCTGAGACTGACACTATCATGCAGTCTCAGCTTACCCATATCGGGGGTACCGATGCGGAAGCGGTAGTTTGTTGGGCTACCGATAAGGAATCCGCCTCCGTCGCCAAGGACATGCAGACGCTGCAGATGGAGATCCCGCTGTTTTGCAGCCATGGAATAGCCAACATGGACTTTATTACCGCGGCGGGAGATGCTGCCAACGGGGTTATCTTCCCCGCAGGCAAGCTGCTAATCGCTGACCTAGTTCCGGCCGATGACCCTCAGAAAGAAGTATTGACGAATTATATAGCGGACTACGAGGCTCTCGGCGAGGGAACTTTCAGCACATTTGGCGGACATGCCTACGACGCCCTCAGCATGGTGGTTATGGCTCTTGACGGATTAGATGAAGGTCTAACCATCACGGAAGCCAGGGCTGCAGTCAGAGATGGGTTAGAAGGGATTACAAATTTCGCTGGCACCGGTGGTATCTTCACTATGTCGCCTACCAACCACCTGGGAATGGCTCCCGGCTCTCTGGCCATGATCGAGATCGTCAATGGGGAGTGGACCTGGCTCAAGTAAAAAACCGACTGTCTGATAGACTCTGGATGTGACCAAGGGGGAAAGTGCAGCTTTCCCCCTTGTTGTCTGGTAATACCGTAAGGAGATCTGACGTTTGTCAGCAGACCAGTTCCTTCAGTACCTCGTATCCGGTCTTACCCAGGGCAGCATCTACGCCCTGGTAGGCCTGGGTTTTACCATCATTTATGCCGTAACCCGCATCATTAACTTCGCCCAGGGCGAATTCGTGATGCTGGGGGGCATGCTATCATTTACACTCGCCTGCTCCGCCGGGATACCCCTGGCTCCCGCCCTGCTCCTTTCAGTGCTCATCGCAGCAGCTATTGGCGCCATTATGTATCTACTCGCCATCCGCACCGCCAGGAAGGCTTCGGTTATCAGCCTTATCATCACCACCATCGGAGTCGCTATCTTCATTCGCGGAATCGCCGGGGTGCTATGGGGTGTGGACTACGTACGCCCCCCATTCTTCACCGGGGATGAATCCATATCCTTCCTGGGTGCCTACATTCACCCCCAGGCACTGTGGATAATCGGCACCACGCTGGTGGTGACCATTCTGCTGCACCTCTTCCTCACCCATACAATGGTGGGTAAGGCGCTTAAGGCATGTGCCATAAACCCAAGGGCATCGGGCCTGGTGGGAATCAATACCAGAGCAATGTCTCTCATCGCCTTCGCCATAGCGGCAGCCCTGGGCGGTATCGGCGGGGTGGTCATGGCCCCGCTCACCCTTACCTCGTACAACGTAGGTGTCATGCTGGGGCTCAAGGGCTTTGTGGCAGCATCCATCGGCGGCTTCAAGAGCCCGGTTGCAGCGGTTATCGGGGGCCTTATGCTGGGAATCGTTGAGTCCCTGGCAGTGGGACTGGACTGGGGCCCATTTACCTCGGCATATAAGGATGTCATCGCCCTGGTGGTCCTGCTTCTAATACTGGTAATCAGGTCGGGCAGGCTGGCGGCGGAGGAGGCAGGCTGATGCTGGCAATGGTAAAGGGTAAGTGGGTTTATCTGGTGATTGCCGCCCTGCTGGCGTTCCTGATATTGATACCCTTCGATTGGTTCCTGGGTCACTACACCACCCTTATGATCTTCATCGGCATCAGCACCATGGTTACGGTGGGGCTGTGCCTCCTGATGGGCTATACCGGGCAGGTATCTCTGGGACAGGCCGCCTTCTATGGCCTAGGCGCCTATTTCTCCGCCGTCCTGAGCAAGACCTATAGCGTCAACCCCTGGCTGGCAATGCTGATAGCAGCTATAGCTACCGGCGCCTTTGCCTATGTCATCGGCTATCCCATCCTCAGGCTCAGAGGTAACTACTTGGCCATGGCCACACTGGGACTGGGCCTGATCATGTGGATCCTGTTCGGGCAACTTAGCCAATTCACCGGCGGACCCGATGGCATGGCAGGAATTCCCTACCTTTCCATCGGCGGTTTTGTCTTCGATACCTCCTTCAAACGGTATTTCCTGGTCTGGTTCTTCTGCCTGGCTATACTTTTTATCTCACAGAACATCGTCAGATCGCGGTCAGGCAGGGCGCTCAGGGCCATTCACGGCAGTGAGGCTGCCGCCGAGTCGATAGGCATCAATGTTGCCCGGTTCAAGGTAAAGATCTTTGTGCTGAGCGCCGTCTATGCCTCACTGGCAGGAAGCCTCTTCGTCCACCACCTACGCTTCGTCAGCCCCCAGTCCTTCGACTTCCTCGCCTCGGTAAAGTTTGTGGTGATGGCGGTGATAGGGGGTCTGGCGAGTATCTGGGGCGCTATCTTCGGGGCCGGCACCACCCGTATGCTGAGCGACGAGCTGCTGCTCGGGTTCGGTGAATGGGATGTTGTTGTCTATGGAGCCATCCTGGTCATAGTGATGATCTTCATGCCCGAAGGTCTTTTTGTTAAACTCAAGGAGCTTATAGGGCGATGGCGACTGAGGTATGCTGAGAGAGGGTCTGAAACGTGAGCGAATCAATACTGGAGACTAAGGGCCTGAGCAAGGCCTTCGGGGGCCTCGTAGCTCTGGATAAATTGAACCTTGCAATTGAGAAAGGCACGATCACTGCCATCATCGGCCCCAACGGGGCAGGGAAGACCACGCTCTTCAACGTTATCACCGGTGTCTACCCGGCTAGTGACGGCGAGATACTTTTTGAGGGCACGCCGCTCAAGGACGCTGCACCTCATAAACGGGCGGCGCTGGGCATCGCACGTACCTTTCAGAATGTCCTCCTGTTCGGCAACATGACCGTCCTGGAGAATATAATGACAGGCCAGCACCCCCGCAGCCACTACGGCTTTCTGGGGGCTGCCCTCCGCCTTCCCCGTGCTCACCGTGAGGAGGAGACCATCTCCTTAAACGCCATGAAATACCTCAACATGGTGGGACTGGGAACATTCGCCGGGCAGAATGCCATGAGCCTGCCGCTGGGCCAGCAGAAACTGCTTGCTATAGCCCGGGCCCTGGCCACAGAGCCACGGCTTATTCTGCTGGATGAGCCCGGAGCCGGGCTGAACACGCTGGAGAAGCGGGAGCTGAGCGACCTCATCCACCGTATCCGGGAAACAGGGATCAGCGTCATGCTGGTTGAGCATGACATGCCTCTGGTAATGGGCATTGCCGAATGGATCATCGTGCTGGACAGCGGACAAAAGATAGCCGAGGGCACCGCCGCTCAAGTTCAGAAGGACCAGAGGGTCATCTCCGCTTACCTGGGGGAGGAGGAGGACTGATGCTGAGGGTTGAAAACGTATCTGTGGCCTACGGCCGGCTCATAGGGCTCAGAGAGGTTTCCATAATGGTAAACGACGGCGAGATCGTCACCATCATGGGGGCCAACGGGGCCGGCAAGAGCAGCCTGCTGAACGCCATATTCGGGGTGGTGCCGCTTAAGAGTGGCAGCATCTGGCTGGATAGCCACCAGATTTCCGGACTCTCCTCTCACCAGACGGTGAGGCTAGGCCTGGCCTATATTCCCGAAGGAAGAGAGCTCTTCGGAGCCATGTCGGTGAAGGACAACCTGACTATGGGTGCCTACTCCCAGTGCGCCCGCAGCCGGCTGAGCACTCTGGGGTATATCGGATGGTTCCTGCGTCGCCCCGCCGTTCAGTCCAATCTGGAAATGGTACTACGGCTTTTCCCCATACTCAGTGAACGGCAGAATCAGAAGGCAGCCAGCCTCAGCGGTGGGGAGCAACAGATGCTGGCTATCGCCCGGGCGCTAATGTCCTCCCCCCGGATGCTTCTGCTGGACGAACCCTCCCTGGGACTGGCGCCTACACTGGTAAGGGAAATCCTGAAGCTTATAGTCAGGCTGAGAGATGAGGGGATTACCATACTCCTGGTGGAGCAGGATGCTACTGCAGCGCTCAAGATTGCCGACCGTGGATATGTCATGGAAAGGGGGCGAATTTCCATCGAGGGTAGCGCCAAGGAACTCCTGGGTGATGACAGGGTCAGGCAGGCATATTTGGGTAAAAGCGTAGCCTAGGCTATCATAGGCATGGTAAAATAAAAAGACATGGCATGATATACCATGAAAAAGCTACTTTCGGGTAATGAAGCCATAGCCCTGGGAGCATATCACGCCGGCGTAGTGGTAGCCACCGCTTATCCCGGGACGCCCAGCACCGAAATACTGGAAAACATCGCCCGCATGGATGGTGTTTACGCCGAGTGGTCAACCAATGAAAAGGTAGCACTGGAGGTGGGGATGGGGGCGTCCTATGGCGGTGTAAGAGCCCTGGTATCCATGAAGCACGTCGGGCTCAATGTGGCCGCTGATCCCTTTTTCGCAGTTTCTACTACGGGTGTTGTCGGCGGGCTGGTAATAGTCTCCTGCGATGACCCCGGAGAGCATAGCTCCCAGGGAGAGCAGGACAACCGTCACTTCGCCAGGATCGCCAAAGTGCCCATGCTTGAGCCCACCGACAGCCAGGAAGCATACGAACTCATGGATTGGGCCTTCAGTATCAGCGAGGAATTCGACACACCGGTGCTGCTGCGCTCCACCACCCGCATATCTCACTGCAAGACCGTGGTCGATGTAACAAAGGAGCGGAAAGCCGATTTAAGACAGCCCGGCTTCATCCGCTCTCCAGAGAAATACGTGATGGTTCCCTCAAACGCCCGGGTCAGGCGGCATGCCATGGAGGAGCGCATCAAAAAACTGCAGGCCTATGTGGAGGACTTTCCCCTGAACCAGATGTTGCTGGCTGACCGAAGGCTCGGGGTGATATCCGATGGGGTTGCATACCAGTACGCCCGGGAGGTATTCAGTGATGCCTCCCACCTCAAATTGACCACCATCTATCCTATCCCGGCTAACCTGATTCGCAGGTTCGCCCGGGAGGTGGAGAGGGTGGTTGTAGTGGAGGAGCTGGACCCTTACCTCGAAGACGAGGTGCGCCGCCTGGGCATTGCGGTCACGGGCAAGGAGTTCATCCCCATAATAGGAGAGCTTAACCCCGAGATAGTTGAGGACGGCGCTATTCAGGCAGGTTTACTCTCGGCTTCACCCAAGCCTCCTCCTAAATCCAGGAGACCAGCACCGCAACTACCGCCACGGCCGCCGCTGCTCTGTGCTGGCTGCCCCCATATCGCTACCGAGTTTGCCCTGAGAAGACTGGGCTTTTACAACCCTAACCCCAACGAAGAACTGTCCCTTAAAAGGAAAATACCGGCGCAACTGAAGAAAGGCGGCCTCATTGCTACCAGCGATATCGGGTGCTATACTCTAGGTGTATATGCTCCCCTGTTCGCTCTGGACACCTGCGCCTGTATGGGCGCCAGTATAGGACAGGCGCTTGGGCTGGAAAAGGCGGGGGTTCCAAACAAGATTGTAGCCGTAATAGGTGACTCCACCTTTATGCACTCAGGTATAACCGGTCTTATCGACGTCGTTTACAACGAGGGAAGTACCACTGTCATAATCCTGGATAATGAAACCACCGCCATGACCGGGCATCAAGGTCATCCCGGTACCGGCATCTCAGCCAAAGGGACCAAAGCCGGGATGGTAAAGCTGGAGGCGCTGGCACGGGGGATCGGGGTTAACGATGTCAACGTGGTCGATGCCTTCGATCTAGCGCTTATTGAGTCCACCTTAAGCCGGTGCATTGAGAACGATGAACCCTCGGTCATAATAGCCCGGGGACCCTGTCCGCTTCGTGTCAAATCATCGGGAAAGCCATTCAAGGTAGATAGCGAGAAGTGCAATAGCTGCTATGCCTGTCTGCGCATTGGTTGTCCCGCCATATCCGTCTCCGGCGACAAGGCCTGGATAGACGCCGGCCTGTGCGTAGGCTCCGGTTGTGGTATCTGCGCTCAGGTCTGTCCCGAAGAGGCCATTTCGGAAAGCAAGGAATGAGGGACGTAAACGTGCTGATGGTGGGTGTCGGTGGCCAGGGAGTCATCCTGGCCAGCGACGGCATGGGCGAGATTGGCATGAATAACGGGTACGACGTCAAGAAGTCGGACACACTGGGCATGGCACAGCGGGGCGGGAGCGTTGTGAGCCACATCCGCTGGGGCAGGCAGGTCTTCTCCCCCATGATTAAGAAAGGGAATGTCGATTTCTTAATCGGTTTCGAACAACTGGAGTCGGCCCGCTGGGCACCCTACCTGAAGTCCGGCGGAGTAGCTATAGTCGCCGATGTCACCGTTGTCCCGGTGTCGGTCGTGGGCAGCACTATGTCATACCCGAGCTGGGAGGAAATCGAAGGGATTCTGTCCCAACATACCCACCAGACATACCTGATCCCGGCAAGCAGAATTGCGACTCAAGCAGGAAATCCCAGAGCGCTCAATATGGTGATGCTGGGTTCCTTATCCGTATTCCTGGAACTGGAAACAGAGGCCTGGACCGAGACTATGCGCCGTAGGTTACCGCCTAAGTTTGTGGAATCCAGCATTGAGGCTTTCATGAGAGGAGCGGATGAAGTTAAAGCAGTCATACAAGCAAAGGAGATTAAGAAATGATTCGCGACCCTAAACACGAGACAATGCCGAGAGCGGACCTGGAGCGGCTTCAACTGGAGCGCCTGAAGCTTAAGGTTAGCGAGGTTTATAACAAGGTCCCCTTTTACCGCCGAGCTTTCAAGGAAAAGGGGGTCACCCCGGATGACATCAAGACCCTGGCTGATTTGAGCAGGCTGCCGTTCACCAGCAAGCTGGACTTCCGCGATAACTATCCCTACGGGCTTACGGTGGTCCCTCTGGAGCAAATAGTGCGAATCCATTCTTCCAGCGGCACAACGGGTAAGCCAGTAATCGCACCCTATACCCAGCGCGACGTCGATACGTGGTCAGAGATAATGGCTCGCACGTTAGCTACCGCCGGCACCACCAAAGACGATGTGCTGCAGAACGCCTATGGCTACGGGTTGTTTACCGGTGGTCTAGGTTTTCACTACGGCGCTGAACGCCTTGGCGCACTGGTAATCCCCACCAGCAGCGGAAACACCAAGCGCCAGATTCTCCTGTTGCAAGACCTGGGTACCACTGTTATCACCTGTACCCCCTCGTATGCACTCATCCTTCACGAAACCGCCAGGGATATGGGCATTGACCTGCGCGATACCAGGTTGCGCCTGGGCATACTCGGTGCCGAGCCCTGGTCCGAGCAGATGAGGAGGGACATAGAGGAGAGGCTCGGTATACTCGCCATCAATGTCTACGGCCTGACAGAGATTATCGGGCCGGGAGTATCGGTAGAGTGTCCTCATAAGTGCGGAATGCATATCGCCGAAGACCATTTCCTGGTCGAGACCATCGATCCGGAGAGCGGAGGGCAGTTGCCCTATGGGGAAGAGGGGGAGCTTGTGATAACGACGCTTACTAAGGAAGCCCAACCGGTAATCAGGTTCCGCACCAGGGATATCATCAGTCTAAATCGGGAGCCGTGCGAGTGCGGACGAACGATGGCAAGAATGTCACGAATAACCGGACGCAGTGACGATATGCTAATCATTCGGGGTGTAAACGTTTTTCCCTCACAGATAGAGAGCGTTCTTCTTGATGTTGAGGGGGTGGAACCGCATTACCTGATAGTTGTAGACAGGCAGCACGCATTCAAGTCCGACGAACTGGAGATATGGGTCGAGGTATCCGAGGAGGTGTTCTCCGACGAGATGCAGAAGATGGAAGGCTTGGAGAAAAGGCTCCGCTCCGAGATGGACAGCGTACTGGGCATCTCAGCACGTATTAAACTGGTGGAGCCCAGGACTATCGAACGTACTGAAGGAAAAGCCAAAAGGGTAGTAGACCGGAGCGAGCTATAATCAGAACATCTCCGGCCTTTGGTTTTGTATTTTGAGAATTAGAATTTTTTAATTTGTTTAGTATTTAGAGCTTAGTATTTCGAGTTTTTAAATGCCCTGTTAGCAGTTCATTAAGACTATTTAATCAGTCGCCAGCAACATAAAGGCTAAGGGAGGAAATCGGATATGAGAATAAAGCAGGTTTCCGTTTTTGTGGAGAACGAGGCAGGTCGGCTAGAATCCATCCTCGAAGCCCTCCAGAGAGAAGAGATCAACATACACGCCCTATCGGTAAGCGATACTGCGGAGTTTGGCATAGTGCGCATGGTTCTGGATAATCCGGATAAAGGGCTTGATGCGCTGCGGCAATCCGGTTTCACCACTCGCGTAGACTGGATGCTGAGCGCTTATATACCCGATGTCCCCGGCGGGCTGCTAAGCAGTGTGGCCAAGCCAATGGCCGAGGCCGGGATCAACATCAAGTACTTCTACGCCTACATCGGGCAGGCTGGAGAGAACCGGGCGCTGGTGGTACTCAAGCCGGATGACCTGGAAAAGGCGGAGAAGGTTCTGGGAGCAAGGTAAGACCGGGCAAGGGAAGCCAAGTTCAACGTGGAGGCTGATTTGTATCTATACCACGGAAAAATCCTCATAATCGATTTAACCACACAGGAGGTAAGGGTTGAGGAGCTCAGCCCATCACTGCTAAAGGGCTATCTGGGGGGCGTTGGACTGGCAACGCGCCTGCTTTACCAGTACTTACCAGCCGGTACGGGTGCACTTTCCCCCCATAACCCTCTGGTGTTTGCCAGCAGCGCCCTGGCTGGCACCATCATACCCACCTCCAACAAGCACGCTATAGCAACCAAGTCACCACTGACTGGACTTATTGGTGATTCCCTTTCCTCTAGCTTCTGGTCCCAAGCGTTAAAGAGAACCGGATTCGATGCTATCGTCATAACCGGAGCGGCAGCATCACCCATCTACCTTTTCATAGATAATGACATCGTTCACTTCAATAAAGCAGAGCACCTGTGGGGAAAGGGAAGCCCGGAGACCGAGCACTATATCAGGAGACATATCGGAGACGACCGGGTGAAAGTAGCCTCCATCGGTCCCGGCGGTGAGAATCTGGTTCGATATGCTTGTATAACCAACGATAGTAACCGGCAGGCAGGGAGGACAGGGACAGGGGCGGTAATGGGCTCCAAGAAGCTCAAGGCGATTGCCCTGCGTGGTACCAGGCCAATCAAGGTCTACAGCATGGAGGAGGTTGAGAGGATAAGTATTGACATAATTCATAAGGCCGAGGGGCCGGACACGGAAAAATACCGCGTACTGGGGACACCGGCCAATATTCTGGTGCTAAACCGCTTATCGGCACTGCCAACGAGAAACTTCCAGCAGTCCAGCTTCGAAAAGGCGGAAAATATAAGCGGTGAATACCTGGCCGAGCACTACCTTACCAAGGTGATGGCCTGCGCCGCCTGTCCGGTGGCATGTGGTCACATATACAAGGTAGCAGAGGGAAACTATGCAGGAACACAGTGGGAGCTTGACTACGAATCGCTCTACGCCCTGGGGCCGCTTTGCGGCGTGGACCACATACCGGGCATACTGAAGGCAGCAGAGCTTTGTGACTACTACGGCATAGATACCATCAGTACCGGAAGTTGTATAGCCTGGGCCATGGAATGCTTTGAGAAGGGCCTGTTGACAAGGGAGGATACAGAGGGAATAGACCTAACCTTCGGCAATCACAGAGCTCTGGTAGAGGTTATACCGAAGATCGGCGAACGCAGCGGTATTGGAAACCTGCTGGCTGATGGTGTTAGAATCGCTTCCTCCAATCTGGGGAGAAACTCGGAGCACTGGGCGATGCACTCCAAGGGACTTGAGTTTCCAGGCTACGATCCCAGAGCTATGAAAACCTTAGCCCTGGGGTTCGCCGTGGGTCTCAGGGGTGCATGCCATAACCGCTCCCCCGCCTATGAAGTGGATATGTCCGGAGAGGTAGACAGGTTCAAGGGTGAACCGGGGAGAGGCTCCAGGGTGAAGGAAAAGGAGGATTTCGCCGCTGTTCTCGACTCACTGATTATCTGCAAGTTCATCCGAAAGTGCTTCGGCGATTTATATACCGAGGCTGCCAACCTCTACAAACAGGCAACAGGTCTGGATATGACCCCGGCCGAGCTGAAGGGTGCAGGTGAGCGCATAAACAACATAAAGAAAGCCTTTAACATCCGTGAGGGATGGAAACCCGGTGACGACTGGCTACCACCTCGCTTGTTCAGCGACCCCATAACAGAGGGCGAGGGAAAGGGCACGGTGCTGACCGAGGCCGAGCTCAGGCTCATGATCGATGATTACTACCAGGCCCGGGGCTGGACCGCCGAAGGCCTGATACCGGAGGAGAAACTGCAGGCACTGGGGATAGAGGATCCCATCGCACCGTGGAAAGGATTGGAGTATGGAACGCAGGTATATAAGCTGTGACCCTGAGCTTTGCAGTGGGTGCGGGCTCTGCGAGATGGTTTGCTCGGCAGAAAAGGAGGGGGTTTTCTGCCCCGAGCTGTCCCGTATTCACCTGGTACACATTGATGAAAAGATGGCCGTAAGTATAGCCTGTCGTTTCTGTGAGAACACACCATGCATAGAAGCCTGTCCCCGCGAAGCGCTGGAGTGGGACGAGGTGAACAACGTCATTCGCGTTGACAAGATGCGCTGCACCGGGTGTGGCTGGTGCATAGAGGCCTGTGACTTCGGCGCTATCGTCCTGAATCGCTCCACCAAGTCGGTGGTGCTATGCGATCTATGCGAGGGGCGCTCTCAGCCAAAATGCGTGGAGCTATGCCCCAGGGAAGCACTCAAGGTGTCAACACTGGAGATCGAAGCCCAGAGCGCGCGGGGGGAAGCGGCGAGATCCCTGCTTTAGGCCTACCATCATATATGAAGCAGTCTCAAACCTGACACAAGCTAGCAGATACCAAACTTTCTGGCTGCCGCCCCAAATCCCAATAAAGACCCCTTGATAACAGGGTCCTCCACGCAGTATGAAATGCGGAAGTATCCGGGAGCACCAAACCCCCTCCCCGGCACCACCAGGACATTATGCTCCTGCAACTCCCTAACGAAGGCTACATCATCTGCAATCGGTGACCTGGGGAATATATAGAAGGCACCCATTGGCTTTACCGTAGAGTAGCCCATCTCGACAAGGCTACTATATAAAAGGTCCCTCTTTCCCCTGTACGTATCTATATCAACGGATGCGTGCTGCAGACGCTTCACCACATTCTGCATTAATGCTGGAGCATTAACAAAACCGAGCACGCGATTGCAGAACACCAACCCGTTTATCAACTCACCCCGACCGTCATACTCAGGATTCAACGCGATATACCCGATGCGCTCACCAGGCAAAGCCAGGTCCTTGGAGAAAGAAGTGGCTACGATTGTCCTGGGATGGTACTGAAAGACATATGGGCACTCCACCCCATCGTATACCAGCCTGCGGTAGACCTCATCGCTAATAAGGAAGATCTCCCTCCCATACTCAGCTTCTTTCCTGGCCAGCAGCCCGCCAATCCCGCTCAGTATGTCGTGGCCATAGACAGCACCGGTGGGATTATTAGGGGAGTTCACCAACACCGCTTTCGTTCTGGGCGTTATATTTTCCTCCAGAATCTTCAAATCAGGTATAAACTGGCTATCAGTGGGGATGATTCGGGGGAGAGCCTGAGCATTTTCTATATAGTATATATATTCGACAAAGTAGGGTGCGAAGATTACTACCTCATCGCCAGCCTCGATGATAGTTTTCAACACCACATTTATCCCTCCGGCAGCGCCACATGTCATCACTATCTCATCCCGGGTAAATTGTAGTCCGGTCTGGGATAAAAGATATTCAGCGACGGCCTCACGCGTCTCGGGATAACCGGCGTTGGGCATATATCGGTGCATCCCGGGACCCGGCTGGTTCACCCACCGGCGAAGCTCCTGGCGAAATTCGTCGGGCGGCTCCATTACCGGATTACCCAGGGAGAGGTCGAAAACATTGCTCTCACCCAGTTTCTTCTTGAGAGCGATCCCCTCTTCAAACATCTTCCTGATCCAGCCACCCTCCGCCATCTGTTGCCGCAACCTCGGTGAAACTGACATTAGCCTGCCTCGCACTTAATCAATGGCTCAACAGTTACTGGTTTTCGGCGCTCGCCTGTTATTGGGCCCCCTCGTGATCCTCACCTCGGGACTAGAGGTATCCGGTAACGAAAGGCACTCTAGAACCACCCTCTATTGATTTGCTTCTTGCCCCTCTCCGGGTGGATTGAAGCACCTGCTCAATTAAACGCCGGAGTATACGATGCGGGACAGGCCCATGATCCCTATAGTGGTCACGTAACTGAAGCCTTCTTAACCAGCGGCCAGCCCTAGATGTACCTGCCCACCGCCTCGGCTATGGGCTTCAGCTCGGCCATCAGCCGCTCGAAGTTCGGGATGGTAAGCGATTGCAGGCCATCGACGAGCGCTTCTTCCGGATTGCGGTGTACCTCTATCAGGAGACCATCCGCCCCGGCGGCTATCGCAGCCCTGGCGATGCTGGGCACATAGGCATAGTGTCCCGCAGCGTGGCTGGGATCCACTATGACCGGTAGGTGGCTGAAGTGCTTGACCACCGCAATCGAACTGATGTCCACGGAAAACCGGACACTATCCTCGAAGGTTCTGACTCCGCGCTCACACAGGATTATTCGCCGATTGCCCTCAGCCATTAGATAATCGGCCGCAGTCAGCCACTCGGTGACAGTAGCGGAAAGCCCCCTTTTCAGCAGGATGGGATGCCTCAGCTTGCTCAACTCCTTGAGCAGGGCGAAGTTCTGCATGTTGCGGGCGCCGACCTGCAATATGTCAGCGTGCCTGGCGATCAAGCCTATGTTCTCGATGTCAACCACCTCGGTGATAACCGGAATGCCAAGCTCAGATTTGACCCGGGCCAACATCGTCAAAGCATCCTTTTCCAGTCCCTGGAAGCTAAAGGGCGAGGTGCGGGGCTTAAAGGCGCCACCTCTAACCACCGCAGCCCCCAGATCCCTGACCGCCCTGGCCGTCTCCATAAGCTGCTCCTCACTCTCCACGGCGCAAGGGCCGGCCATTACTACTACCCTCTCCCCCCCTATTTCCACGCCAGACACATTCATTTTACTTGGCTTGGGATGGAACTCCCTTGAGGCAAGCTTATACGGCTTCATCACACGGGTGACGCCCTCAACCCCGGGTAAAACGGCGAAAACATCGGTCTGTACCTTGCCGGTATCGCCGCCCAGGATAGCCACCACCGTCTTTTCGGTGCCCAGGTTCAACTGCACCTCAAAGCCAAAGGAGTGTGCCCTTTCCACCACGTGATCGACCTGATCTTTGCTGGCGTCCCTTCTCATCTCAACAATCATCTCTTCTCACCCCTCAAGTATTCTCCATGAACAACCGTAAAGCCACGGTCAGCCTCGTGCCCCCATAGAGACAGTGGTTCCCGTGGCCCGGGCAATTATTTTCCCCTTGGAATCGAAGACCGTCATCTCCGATACCCCTACTCTCTTTCCTGCATGCAAAACCCTGGATTCAGCATAGATGGTCTCCCCAACCGGCGCTGCGGCAAGGAAATGGATGTTCATCTGGACAGCAACGTGTATATTCTCCAGGGTATTGCATGCGCAGCCAAAGGCCTGGTCAAGTAGGGTGGCGATAACGCCACCGTGAATCATATTATCCCAGTTCAGAAACTCCCTTTTTAGCTCGAGCTTCACCCTGGCATATCCCGATGACAGCTCCACCAGGCTCATGCCAAGATGAACCGCGCAGGGTGAGTTATCGAACCGCTGACGCATCTCCTTAATTTCAATCATCCCGCTTGCTCCTCTCAACTCTCGTGACGACTCGTTTCAACGCCACCGAGCAAGATTGTAGCAACAAAGGAACGCCAGTGCAACCATCGAAGCCGGCCCCCAGAAGCCTTCCGCCAGCCGAAATACCTCCGTGCGGTCGCCGCTCGCCCATGCAGGTGCTTTTCAATCCCTCACCTCCTCTCGATAACACCCTCTTTCACACTAAATAGTGTAGAGCCAGTCAACGGGTTATTGACAAATGAGACTAAATGTGGTCTAATATCTTAAGAGGCTTATTAATACCACTGAGTTATGCCTCGGGAGGTGTTTCATGAAGCTTCACAAAGTATATGGAGTCTGGCAGGTGGACAAGTGACGCCCTGCCGGTGGCAGGGCAAAAGAGGCTCGAAATCAGCTCGATGAAGTGAATTGAAGGTCATTAAGTTTAAAAATAGAGGCCTCATGCGGTGGTGAACACCGCGAGTGAGTTGAGATCGAGAAAAAATTGGAAAATTGAATAGAAGGCTTTTTGCGGAGGGCACTTTAAAAAGTGCCCTCCGCCTTTTTTTAGAAGATGTCTGAATTGTTACTTTGTCAGCCTAAAAGAAAAAACAGTTGTAGAAAAGCTGCTATAGTAGAGGTGCAGGATACTTCCTACCGGGGGTCTCCCCGATGTATCGGGGCAGCTTTAAAAAATCCCCCAATCTTGGGGGATTAGGGGGTTGATTGAGACTATTTCAGCAGTCTCTTATTATTAGCAATCGTGGTTAACAACTGACAACCGCCCCACTGTCGTCTACGATGTCTCCACCGTAAATCCCCGCTAAGTTGCTCCTCGCGCTACTGACAAGCACGGCGCAAAGAGCCGTTTACACTACTTCAATGCCTGGACTTGACAGCTTGAGTGTGGACGGCTTAGAGTAATGCCGGACTCAATTAGCGTCATCCCCTCTTTTTAGCGAGGGCACGTACAATGGAACAGCATATAGCTGCTTACTATAAAGTGCTCCAGCAACTTGCTACCGAACCCGTATCCAGCGATACGTTAAGGGATAATCTAGCCACTGTCGCCAGGAAGACCGCCGCAGCAATGAAAGCAGCAGGCTGCTCAGTGCTTCTTTTCGATGCCCAAAGACGCAGCCTGCTGCACGCCGTCTCATATGGTCTAAGCGATTGGTATCTACGCAAAGGATTCCTCGATGCGGATAAAAGCCTGAGCGATACCCTTAAGGGTAATGTGGTAACCGTGCTGGATGCTGCTACCGACACCCGCATCCAATACAGGGAAATGGCCCAGCGCCAGAGGTTCGCTTCCGTGATCAGCGTACCGCTCAAGCAAGGTGAAAATGTCATAGGCGCGCTGAGGGTCTACACTCACGAGCAACGCCATTTCTCCACTGACGATACTAAGTTCTTGACTGCAGTGGCCGGTCTCGCTGCCACCGCTGTAGAAAATGCCCAGCTCCACCAGCTAACTGCAGGTATTCCCGTGACATCGAGCGACGCGCTGCCATCACAAACTGGCTCGCCGGGAATTCCTCGGGATTTGATCCGACCGGTCTCCTTCTTCCATCCTTCAGAGGAGGAGTTTGCCAGGCTCCTTGACTTCTATAAGATAGGGTGGATGTACGAGCCCCGCTCATTCCCCCTGAGGTGGAATAATGACAGGGTGGAGGAGATGTTCACCCCGGACTTTTACCTGACCGAGCTGGACCTTTATATAGAGCTCACCACCCTGAAACAGGATTTACTCAGGGAAAAGAAGCGCAAGATGCGTCTTATGAAGGAGCTCTACCCCGAGGTCAATATCAAGCTCCTCAACAAGAGGGATTATCACCGCCTGCTTGCCAAGTACGGATATGGGCCTCTGGGGCGGGCCGAGGTAGATGTGGAAAAGGTATTCCTGAGTGCCAGTCAAATACATAGCAGGGTGCGTCAACTAGGAAAGGCGATCTCTCGCGACTATGCTGGAAGGAGTCCTCTCCTGGTAGGCATTCTCAAAGGCGTCGTATGTTTCATGTCGGACCTGATGCGCAGCATATCCCTGCCGCTAAGCGTGGACTTTATAGCCATTTCCTATTACGGTGACTCGCAGACGGAGAACGTGCGAATCATTAGTGGCGTGGATAAAAGTATAGCCGGTGTTGACGTTATAATGGTAGAGGATATCGTAGACACGGGTATGACGTTGAACTTTGTGCTAAACCAACTCGCCACGCACAAACCTGCCAGTCTCGAAGTGTGCACCCTTTTGGACAAGAGGGTTCGCCGATTGGTGGATGTTCCCATAAAGTATGTAGGCTTCGAGGTGCCTGATGAGTTCGTGGTGGGGTATGGATTAGATTACAACGGGGAATTCAGGAATCTACCCTTTATTGGGACGCTGACCCCTCTTCAGCCCACGACAAGCGGTGGTGGAGACCAGACTGGTGGCTCACATAGCGGCGAATAAATAGAAAAAGCCCCGAGTAACCTTGCCCTCCCGGGTTCCTTCCTTCTTCGACACACTTCCCCTCGAGCTTCCATGTGCCCGGGTAGGTTCCCATTCTTTTGACCTGATTACTCAGGGCATTGTTTATAATACCATAAGAAAAACCATTTGTCAATAGCCCACTCTCGAACTTGAGGAATCTCTTGCAATTCCATGAGCCGCTTACCCTGTTTTTGCGTGGAAATAAAACCCCTATCGATCGTACAGGGCGCACATTTCTCCGTCCAGCTTTTAAAAATGTGACTGGCGCTTCGGCCAAGGTCGGTGGCGACAGTCTGCTGCTGGGAACAACAGGCTGCTTCGAATTGCTCATCGAAAGTTGCTTTCGCCTGAAGGGTGTCAGCAAAACCTCCCATTCACAACTCGCAACTACACTCTGAAGCGGCAAGATCCTTACCTCCCCGGGAGGCTTGACACCTGCGGTACAACTATTTAGAGTATTCGTTACTGAATGAACATCGTTGACAAGGCATGGTAGCACTTACAGCAATTAGCAGGCCCGACAATTATCACCGCAACTGAATATTGAGGAGGCTTTCGATGAAATCATGTGAAGGACGTTTGGGACGAGTTTTTATAATACGGCTTGAGGATGGCGACGAGGTGCCCGCTTGTATTGAGGTCTTCGCCGAAGAGAAGGGTATATCGGTAGGTCAGGTTATCCTAGTGGGCGGTATCGGGGACGGTGAAATCGTCGTGGGCCCCAGACGCTCGAACGAAAGACCGCCGCAGCCAATGCTGCTACCGGTTGACGGCGCCCATGAGGTGGTTGGAGCAGGTGTGCTCGCCCCCGGGGAAGACGGGAAACCAACCTTACACATACATGCTGCGCTGGGACGCTCGGGCAATACCATGTGCGGGTGCCTGCGGCCCGGCGTTACTACCTGGCTTGTTGGTGAAGCTATCCTGTTTGAAATCCTGGGCGTGGATGCAGCACGTGTAAGGGATGAGCAGAGCGGTTTCGCTCTACTGGATGTTGAAACCAAAGTGGGCAGTGCGGAGAAGAGAGCTTAGACCTCCGGGCTTGGGCTGATAACATATGTAACCCTATACTTCACTCTGTTGGATGAAATGTGCCACGGGATTATTAAAAAATGAGCATGCCCTGCTAACTGAGAGGAGCTTCGGGCCGAGATAACGAACTGGCAGTCATACCGATAATGACCGTGACGCCGGCCGCGCAGGAGAATGACCGCCTCGAGCCTGCCCATCTTCTCCATATATCTATATATTATGATATCATGAGCCCTGATACGGGATAACAAATAACAGTTTGTCCGCTGTTAGTAAAGATTATATTCGACGTTGGCCTAACCGTTTAATAAATTATTCGCTGGCGGGCGTAACCTTAGGGCTAAACTATGTCTAAAAGCAAGGCTAAAAAGCAAAAGGAAAAGCTCCAAAAAAGGGTCTTCCCCCGATTTTTATGGCTGGCTATACCGCTGGTGATAGCTGCCATTGTTGCCTCTGTATATCTCTATCCCACAGGCCAGCCCTCCCCGGAAAATAACGGAGAGCCAAGGGCAGCCATCGTTGACCAGCTCTACAGCATGCAGCCAAACCAGGCATTTATCAATAAGAGTACAGAAATTCTGGAGGCTTACGGCCTTGAAGTTCACCTCTATCAGGGTGATGAGGTCACCGTTGACCTTTACGGCAAGTTGCCATCCTATGGCTACCGAGTTATAATCTTCCGCGCCCATGCCGGATTGCTTTACCACGAAGAAGACTCACAAGCAATAGTAAGGGAGGCAACCTGTATATTTACCAATGAACCATACAGTGAAACGAAACACATCAGCGAGCAGCTAAACGGGGAACTCGCCAGGGCAAGGGTCGCCGAGGGCTACCCCACCGTCTTTGCCATAGGGGCCAGATTCACCAAGCACAGCATGGAGGGGGAGTTTGATAACACGGTTGTCATCATGATGGGCTGCAACTGCCTCCACTTAACGGATCTAGCACTGGCCTTTTATGAAAAAGGGGCCTCAAGCTATCTGGGCTGGGACGGCCTGGTTGGGCTGGATTATGTCGATGATGCCACGATAACTCTGCTGGAGAAGCTCCTGTCTGAGGAGCTTTCAATACAATCAGCAGTAGATGACACTATGGCTGAGGAGGGACCGGACCCGAACTACGGTTCAGTGCTCAAATACTACCCCACGCAAAGCGCTAACCAGAGCGTCACTGAGCTGTTAAAATAAAGAGAAAGCGATGTCATCGTCCGACTTCCCGCCCTTTTCCAGTCTTTTCCCACCCACCCCCACCCTGATAGGTATCTGTCAATGACCCAGGCAAATTGTTTCGTTGCATTAATTTTGAGACTCCAAAACAAGTTCGGAATGACAGGAAGGAGGCGAACCACACTGTCATTGCTTGGCAATCCCCACATATCATGACAGAACAACACTGTGACCCGATACCCGCCGCGTGGCCTCGATCCGCCGGGTAGGCTGGCCGACGTCGGCCAGCCTACCCATTGTCATGCTGAACTTGTTTCAGCATCCCATGTTTCACGATAGAACACCACTGAGATTGCCACGTCCCCCGACCCCGATCTATCGGGGGACGCTTCGGCCCTTATCGGGGTCCTCGCAATGACGGTTGTTTTGCACGCCGCAGGCAGTTGCATATCATTGCCACGCCCCCCGTATATACATATAACTCAAATGTAATGAGCGAGCGCAGCCAATTGACTTTGTCACCGCTACATGACAAACTGAAATGGTGGCTGCCAGCCTCTTCCTCATTTTCGGTACCGCCTTTGTCGTCGGACTCTCCGGTGCTATTATGCCCGGGCCTGTGCTTGCCGTTACCATCAGCGAGTCGGCGAGGCGGGGGTTTCGTGCCGGGCCGCTCCTGGTCCTGGGCCATGCCATAGTCGAGCTGCCATTGGTAGTGGCCCTCGCCTGGGGACTGAGCGAGGTTCTGGAGCAAAGCCTGGTAGCGGGGATAATCGGGGTGGTCGGCGGCCTCGTTCTGCTGGGAATGTCGTACGCCCTGCTGCGCCAGTCCCGCCGGGCGGTATCTCCACTGGAGGTCAGCTCTCGGCCACATTCGCAGGTGCACTGGCTTATTGCCGCCGGTGCGCTGTTGAGCGTGGCCAATCCCTTCTGGCTGTTATGGTGGGCCACCGTGGGCACCAAGTTTGTATTGTGGTCCCTGGCAGCAGGGACAATAGGGGTGGCCATCTTCTTCATAGGCCATATCCTTTCCGACCTGGGATGGTATAGCATGGTGTCATTGGTCATCGCACGTGGAAAGCGACTGATGAGCCTGAGGGTTTACCGGGGGTTGCTGCTCACCTGCGGCCTGTTCCTTATCGGGTTGGGAGTTTACTTTGTGGTCTCGGGTGCTATGTTCCTTACGGAGGTCTAGGCTAGCCCCCATCCCGTCATCGAAGTAGCACAAGTGAACTACCCCCCAGCAAGCTGACGGGTATTCTCGCTAATTTCTATAAAAATTATTCTCTCCGACTACCCCTTGACAAAAGCACTACCCTGGGTGTACCCTTATCCAATCCCAATGTCAAGACAGGGCCTTTCTATAAAAGAAGCAGCATCCGCAATGGGGTTATCACCCAAAACGGTTAGGCGGCTCATAAAGGACGGTAAGCTCCCCGCCGAGCTCTACAATGGCAAATACGGAAGGGAGTACCGCATCCTGGAAATACCACCCCACCTGATAGCCAAAAAGACCCTGGACAATAGCTCTACCCAGGGTATGGACATGATAAGGGAGCTACAGGAAAGAAACCTGCAGCTTGCCGGCCAACTGGGGGCGGCGCAGGAGCGAATACACAACCTGGAGAACCAGGTCAAGTTGTTAACGATGCCACGCAGGCCCTGGTGGAGACGAATGTTCAAAGTGAGAATTGGCGAGTAATAACCCTCAGTATCTGGGTATAGATAGACTCCCTGCTTTCTTGAGCCACGGAAACGATATGGCTGGCATGGCGATGCACCACAGCAACGTCAACATCTTAATATATGCTATCCCAATAATACTTAGTCATGGCGAGAGTCATGTGTCCGAGTAAGTATTGGAAAGCGGAATAAAATACCTCGCTCCCGCCCTAGGATTACCCCAAACGCTTCAAATTTCGACGGCAGGGGCGCAGTCCACATAGTTCTGAAGTGTTGGCTACCTGACTGTTATTCCGATAGCTTGATTTGATCTTTATTTTGAAATAGCTACATGTTTCAAAAAGATGGGGTAACGTTGATCTGAAGCTACGTTATTACTTAACAAATATCCCGATGTTTGATAGGATTGCAGGCTTTCTACTATTGGTCCGCAATGAAGACAGTAACCCCGATGAACACAGATAACGCCACCGCATTTTAGGCAATGCCACCGCTCTTTGTCATTTCTAATAAAGGCACTTAAACCGAAGCCAAAACTTGTCCATTTAAACCTCCTCAGTGGTCATAAGATAGTACATATAGGCAACGACTAAACTTAGGAGCCAGATAGGATGCCAATCAGTCAATAGCCAGTTCCAAAAATCATTATACTTTTGCTCGGGATTGTTTTTCTCAGCTCTCATTACACTTCCTCGATATCGATACCGTAAATTTCCTTCATTTGCTGCTTTTTAATTGAATACTCCACAGCCGGGGCATTTCCTTTCCTTTCTAAGATAAGCGAGGCGAATGCCACAATTCATACCACATGGAGCTATAAGTTGAGTTCCTTGCGACATATATCAGACTCCTTTTTAGAACATATTGAGTCTGACTTGTATTATACTTGCTTTTCATGCAGTCCACGTTAACCTGATAAAACCACATGAAACGTTTCAGTTTATCCTGATAGTTGTTTATCGTCGCTTGCGATTTTGCCTCACAGCAGCAATTAATGATGTAACCCTCGGCTAAAGATGTTATACTATTAACGGGGACTGCGTTTTTTATAAGAATGCGGTCTCCAACTTGACTTTTCATTTCGGTTACCTTAAAATAGCTACGATTCGGCCGCCCACATAGCTCAGTGGTAGAGCACCTTCTTGGTAAGAAGGGGGTCGTCAGTTCAACTCTGACTGTGGGCTTATGTTGAGGAGGAAAAATGTCAAAGAAACTCTTTGAGCGAACCAAGCCCCATGTTAATGTGGGGACCATCGGTCACGTCGATCACGGCAAGACCACACTGACCGCAGCGATAACCAAGATACTAGCCAGTGCGGGCATCACTAAGTATCGCGCCTTCGACTCCATCGATAATGCCCCTGAAGAGAAGGCCCGGGGGTTGACCATCGCCATCGCTCATATCGAGTATGAGACGGAGAAGCGCCACTACGCACACGTCGATTGCCCCGGCCACGCTGACTATATCAAGAACATGATCACCGGGGCAGCTCAAATGGACGGCGCCATCCTGGTGATCGCTGCCGATGATGGGGTGATGCCGCAGACGAGGGAGCACCTACTGCTGGCACACCAGGTAGAGGTGCCCTATATTATTTGCTGCATAAACAAGGTGGATTTGGTGGATGACGAGGAGCTTTTAGAGGTGAGCGAGCTCGAGTTGCAGGAGGAAGTGCTGCCCCATTACGGCTTCCCCGGCAAGGAGGTACCGATAGTAAGGGTGAGTGCCTTAAAGGCACTGGAGTGTGGCTGCGGCAAGCGGGAGTGTCAGTGGTGCGGCCTTATCTGGAAGCTACTGGATACCCTGGACGACTACATCCCCACCCCGGCGCGAGACAAGGACAAGCCCTTCCTCATGCCCATCGAGGACGTCTTCAGCATCAAGGGGCGGGGGACGGTGGCCACCGGACGGGTGGAGCGCGGGGTGATAAAGCCGGGGGAGGAGGTGGATATCGTGGGGCTCAGAGATACCCGCAGGGCTGTGGTCACCAGCGTGGAGATGTTCCACAAGACCCTCGCCGATGGGGAGCCCGGTGATGCCGTCGGCTGCCTGCTCCGCGGGGTGGAAAGGGAGGATATATTGCGGGGCATGGTGCTGGCAGCCAAGGGATCGATTAAGCCACACACCGACGCCGAGGCTGAGATATACGTCCTCACCAAGGAGGAGGGAGGCAGGCACACCCCATTCTTCACCGGCTACAAGCCTCAGTTCTTCATCAGAACAACCGACGTAACCGGAAGCATCGAGCTGCCCCAGGGTGTAGAGATGGTGATGCCCGGCGATAATATCAAGATGAAGGTGAAGCTCATCGAGCCTGTTGCCATGGAGGAGGGGCTGAGGTTCGCCGTCAGAGAGGGTGGCCGCACCGTAGGTGCTGGCGTGATCACCAAGACTATAGACTAGGGTAATATAGATTGGCTAAGAAGGGAACTGCCCGGATTATAATTCATCTCGCCTGCACCGAGTGCAAGGACCGGACATATACCACCAGCAAGAACAAAAGGAACGATCCGGAGCGGCTGGAGCTGAAGAGGTATTGCCCCCGCTGTCGCACCCACCAGGTCTATCGAGAGGTGCGCTAGGATGAGAAGGCAGGCTACGGCGGGAGGGTCGGTATTCCCCCGGATTCGTAGGTATATCGCTGAGGTCGTCGCTGAGCTAAAGAAGGTAACCTGGCCTACCAGAGAGGAAGCAAAGCGGCTCACCAAAATGGTTCTCATAATCGCCGGTGCGATAGGGCTTATTCTGGGGACGTTCGATTACGGCTTCACTCATCTTATGGACTGGATAGTAAGCATAGGAGGATGAGGCAGGGAGAAGCGGGAAACAAACCCTGGTGAGGGGTTTTCCTTTTGTCCCGAATTTTTTCGTTCTCCTCGATCCGTTAACCAAGATCGAGCTCCAATTTCAAGGCAATGGCTGAAAAAGAACGTGGGTTAAAGCGCAAACAAGGGAGAGAGATGGTAGAGGATGAGCGGAGATGGTATGTGATTCATACCTACTCCGGATACGAGCACAGGGTTCAGACCAACCTGGAGCACCGTGTCAGTTCGATGGATGCCCAGGATAAGATCTTTCAGGTGGTCATCCCCACAGAGAATGAGATCGAGATAAAGCATGGGCAAAAAAGGACAGTGGCCAAGAAGGTCTTTCCCGGCTACATCCTAGTAGAGCTGATGCTCGACGATGAGAGCTGGAATGTAGTGCGTAATACACCAGGGGTTACCGGCTTCGTGGGCTCCGGTGTAAAGCCAACCCCCCTGAATGACGAAGAGGTTAACACTATCTTCAACCAGATGAAGGCTGATACGCCACGGGTTAAGGTTGGCTTCCACCCGGGTGAGAGCGTGCGGGTGGTAGATGGCCCCTTTATTGACTTCATCGGGGTGGTCGATCATATCAATGCGGAGAAGGGCAAGGTAACGGTGCTCATCTCCTTCTTCGGGCGGGAGACGCCGGTAGAGCTCGACTTCCTACAGGTGGAGAGGATTTGAAAACACGAAATTTTTTCATTGAGGCAAGGGATTGGCTAAAAAGATAACGACGGTGATAAAGCTCCAGCTCCCCGCGGGGCAGGCAAGCCCAGCCCCGCCGGTGGGCCCTATCCTGGGGCAGTATGGCTGCAACATCATGGCCTTCTGCAAGGAGTACAACGAGCGCACCTCCTCCCAGGCAGGTTCCATTGTCCCTGCGGAGATTACCGTATATGCCGACCGCTCTTTCAGCTTTAACCTCAAGACCCCGCCGGTCGCCGACCTGCTGCGGAGAGCGCTCAGCGTGGAGAAGGGGAGCGGCGTGCCCAACATGGAAAAGATCGGCACGCTGCCCAGGGAGAAGCTTCAGGAGATCGCCAGGCTTAAGATGAAGGACCTCAATGCCGCCGACATGGATGGTGCACTGCGGATGATAGAGGGCACGGCAAGGAGCATGGGGATCGAGGTGGAATAATGGCCAAGCACGGCAAACACTATAAGGATGCTACTAAGCTGGTGGAGCGTACCAGGGAGTACGACCCTCAAGAGGCCATCGCGCTGGCAAAGCAGGCAGCCTATGCCAATTTCGATGAAACGGTGGAGCTTCACCTCCATATGGGTCTCGACCCCCGCCATGCCGACCAGCAGGTGAGAGGGGTCGCCAGCCTCCCTCATGGACTGGGCAAGCAGGTCAGAGTACTGGTGTTCACCCAGGGAGAGGGGGTGAGGACCGCCGAGGAGGGAGGGGCGGAGCATGTGGGCTGCGACGACCTGGTGAAGCGCATCGAGGACGGGTGGCTGGAATTCGATGTCGCCATCGCCACCCCCGATGTCATGAACAAGGTCTCCAAGCTGGGCAAGATCCTGGGACGTCGGGGACTGATGCCCAATCCAAAGTCGGGAACCATCGTACCACCCCAGGACCTGCCCCGCGCTATAAGCGATGCCCGAAAGGGACGGGTCGATTTCAGGATAGACAAGACAGCGGTGATCCACCTCCCCGTGGGCAAGCTGAGCTTCGACAACGATAAGCTGCAGGAGAATCTGGCAACCCTGATCGAGACCGTGATGAGAGCCAAGCCCAGCGGGTCCAAGGGTCAATATATAAGGAGCGCCACGCTCTGCACATCGATGGGGCCGGGGATCAATCTCGACCTGAAGCCAACCATGGAGCTGCGCGCTCCGTAAAGAAAAGAGGTAAGTGATGCAGCGGAATGAAGGGTCCGTTGACCGAATTGTGCGGCTGGTTCTGGGTGCAGTAGCGCTGATTCTGGCATTTCTCATTCTCGATGCGGGTAGCGGGGCAGTGGGAGGGGTGGTGCTGGCGGTTATTGGAGCGATAATACTGCTCACTGCAGCGACAGGATGCTGTCTGCTGTACAATTTATTTCACTTTTCAACAATAAAATAGCAGGCGTGCCCAAGTGCCATAGAAAGCGGGTGCCTTTAGGGCTTAATATCTGCCCGCCCAGGCGAAAGGGAGAGTCCCTGGGTCTATGGCGCAGGGACTTTTTTCGTCCCTTTCGTCTGCCTTTTTAAAAAAAGATGCGCCTCCGAAAATCGCTGCGGAAAAGTCCGCAAAGATAAGGGGATTTGGGGGTTCACTAATACTATTTCAGCAATCTCTAAATATATATAACAAAGTTTAAGGGGTGAGATATGCGTCTAGAGGAGAAGAAGCAGGCAGTTAGCGAGCTTGCCCAGAAGCTTGAGCGCTCCAGTATAGTCATCACCACCAGCTATCGCGGGATCACGGTGGCGGAGATGACCGAGCTGCGGCGTAGACTGCGCCAGAAGGAGATCGAATACCGGGTGATCAAGAATACCCTGGCTGGTTTTGCCGCAGAGCAGGCGGGCAAGGCAGAGCTCAGCAGTATCATCGAGGGACCGACCGCGCTCGCCTTCGGCTATGGCGACATGGTGGTGCCGGCCAGGGCGCTAACCGATTACATCCGCTCCGCTAAAAGCCAGCTCAGGATTACTGGTGGGCTGGTGGAGCAGCGGGTGCTCAGCGCCGCTGAGGTAGCAACTCTAGCTACCCTGCCCCCGAAGGAGGTGCTGATCGCCAGGCTGCTCATCGGGATGCAGGGGAGCATCCTGGCCCTGGTCAATGTGCTCAATGCAAACCTGACAGGCCTTATAAACGTGCTGGTTGCACGCAGAAATCAATTGGAAGGAGGATAAAATGACTGAGGAGCAAAAGCAGATAGTCGAAGCGAAGGTAGAGGAGAAGGCGGAGGAGACGGTCGAGGTCAAAGCGGAGGAGAAGACAGAGAAGCCGAAAAGGCAGAAGGCAAAGGCTGAAGCAGAGGCTAAGGCGGAGGAGAAACCAGAAGAGCCCAAAAAGCAGAAGGAGACCGGAAAGGCGGCGCCTAAGCCTGCCGCGGCCAGGGAAGGGAGAGCGATGACCAAAGATGAGCTCATCGCTGCCATCAAGAACATGACCGTGCTTGATCTCAGCGAGTTGGTCAAGGCACTGGAGGCGGAGTTCGGCGTCAGCGCTGCCGCTCCGGTGGCGGTAGCAGCATCCGCCGCTTCTACCGAAGAGGCCGCACCCGCTGAGGAGGAGGAGAAGGTAGAATTCACCGTTACGCTCAAAGCTGTCGGCCCCAACAAGATCAGTGTGATCAAGACGGTGCGTGAGGTAACCGGCCTGGGGCTAAAAGAATCTAAGGACCTGGTGGAGGCTGCCCCCACAACGGTGAAGGAGAGCGTTAGCAAAGAGGAGTCCGCCACGATAAAGGAGAAGCTGGAGGCCACCGGCGCCACCGTCGAGGTCAAATAGCTGATAAAAGATAGAAAGGGGTTGCGAAAATGACGGTAAAGATTGTCATAGAACGAACGGCAAAGCCGGACCAGCAAGGCGAGCTGCTTCTGCTACTTAGGGAACTGCGGGCGCACGCCATCCAACAGCCGGGCTATATATCGGGAGAAACGCTGACCTCGGTGGATAGATCTGGAATGCATCTGGTCATCAGCACGTGGCACAGCCTGCAGGACTGGAGAGCCTGGGAGAACAACCCCCAGCGGACGAAGATCTCAGCCCAGATCGAGCCCCTGCTGACCAACCCGTCAAAAGTGGGCGTTTACGTGGAACCATGGGCCTCGCTGCCTGAAGGTATCTGAAGTGGTGCTGAGGTGCGGAGCTGTGGTAGAATATCACATCCGGATCAAGCGGTGAGCGGGGCGTGTATCAATCCAGGGAAGCTCAGCTCAGGGCGTAGCTTTAGCTTGCACGGAGGCTGAGCTTCACCCAGCCCGAACCGGAGGACATCGCCGTGACCGGGCAGATCGCAGCCGTGGTGATTGTGCTGGACCACATGATAATCGGCGGAAAGTGCCATTCGAGCCTTAGAGCGCAGGGGGACGGCACTAAATAGGACAAAAGAGATGGCTTTTTAAACACGACCTTCTCATTACAGTGGAGAAGTTGGCCCGTTGGAAAGCCTATCTTAAGCCCAGTAGTAGAGCCATTACTACAGCAATTTTGGCAGCCTGGTCGGGGGAATTTATTCAAGTTTTAGCTTCATGCAACAGGCCTAGAAGGATGAGAAAATGGTAAAGAAAAAGGTGCTTCTGACCGGCGCATCGGGCTCTATGGGCGGTGAAGCCTTCAAAGAGCTACTCAGGAGAAGAGATCGCTACGACACCGTGCTTCTGCTCAGACCCTCCAAGAAAAACAGGAAGGCCTTTGCCAAGTATGAGGGGCAGGAAGGATTGACGATAGTGTGGGGAGACCTATGCAACTTCAATGACGTCCTGCAGGCGGTTAACGGAGTAGATCACGTCCTCCATCCGGCAGCGTTCATCTCCCCGGCGGCGGATTACAACCCGCCAATGTGTAGAAAGATAAATACAGGGGGCACCGAAAATATCGTTGAAGCGATCAAGAGGCAGCCAGACAATGGCGACAATGTCCGGCTGGTAAGCATCGGGTCCGTCGCCGAATACGGAGACCGCCTTCCACCGGTTCAATGGATGAAGGTCGGCGACCCCCTCCAACCAAGCGTTGGTGACTACTACGCCACAACGAAAATGGGTGCGGAGAGAGCGGTTATAGAATCGGGCTTAAGATACTGGGCCATAATGCGGCAGACCTTTATCGCCATCCCTGCTGTATTCTCTCTTATGGATCCCATCATGTACCACCAGCCCCTCAATACCCACATCGAACTTATAACCGGCGAGGACGCAGGATACGGGCTGGTCCAGACCATGGAGTGCCCCGATGATTTCTACGGCAGGGTATACAATATGGGAGGTGGCCCCTCATGCAGGATGCTCTATAGCGACTATCTAAGGGAATTCATGAAAATCTTCGGTCTGGGGGATTACCGAAAGATACTGCCCCGCAACTGGTTCGCTATAAGGAACTTCCACTGTGGCTGGTATGAGGACAGCTGGATCCTCAACAAGTACCTGGGGCACTGGCGGCAGTCATTCGAGGACCAGTTGAAGCAAGTGGAAGGTGCCGCCCCGTGGTATTTGAAACATGGTGGAAAGCTCGCCCCTGCTTTCATAGTGAGAGCATTTATGAAGAGAATGGCGGACCCATTGAAATGGATAAAAAGCAACGATAAAGAGAAGATCTGCGCCTTTTTTGGCAGCCGCCAGGCGTGGGAGAACATCCCCGGCTGGGACGAGTATGTTGTTGAAGAAGAGGACAAGGAACGGCAAACCAGGGAAGACCCTCTAACCAAAGAGTATACGCTAGTAGATATGCAGGCGCTGGCTAATTCAAGGGGCGGCAAGTGCCTGTCAACGGAGTATACCGATATAAAATCGAAGCTCAACTGGAAATGCGGCTTCGGACACGATTTTGATGGTACCCCCAGGCTTATTCTATCAGGGCACTGGTGCCCTGAGTGTGTGCCCCCGCCGTGGAACTGGGATGCCGTCGCCAGGGTCGACCCTGCCATAGCCGATTTCTATTACCACAACCACGATAAAGACGAATCTCAATGTGTTGAGTATTTATACTGCCCCCACGAATGATATAGATGCCTTACACAAGCTATCGCCGTTATGCCGAGGCCCCCATACTTTTCCTGATAGCCTTAAACGTCGTACTATATATAGCGACACTTGCCGACCCTGACCTCCTCTACACCCTCGGCCTGCAGCCGTCAACCTGGATGGAAAGGCCCTGGACCTTAATAACCAACCTCTTCGTCCACGGTGGCCTATGGCACATCGCAGCCAACATGCTAACCCTGTACTTTTTCGGAAGGTACCTCTGCATGATGGTCGGAGACGCCCGGTTCCTCACCCTTTACTTCCTCGGCGGGATAGCGGGCAACTTCCTTTACATACTGCTGTCCTCATCCAACGCCTGGGTTATAGGCGCATCCGGGGCCATCTTTGCCATAGCCGGGGCACTTACCGTGATGGCACCGAAGATGAGAGTTTTTATATTCCCCATACCGGCCCCCCTCCCCCTATGGGTAGCGGTCATCGGCGGCTTCGTCGTGCTCTCCTTTTTCCCCAACGTGGCGTGGCAGGGTCACCTCGGCGGCCTCGCCATAGGCCTGGCAGCGGGCTATTTCTTCAAAAGTCGCAAGCGTAACATGCCGTTCTTCCGCTAGTCCCCATCATGCTGAACCTGGGCCGTGACCCGGCTACAGGTATATTTAAGCCCAATGTCGGAGTTAGCCTCGAAACGTTACGCAAATATCCAGACTTTTTCGGTATCTATAAAGAGGCATTCTTTTGAAAAACGCTCGATTTATACGTAAAATACAGTTGTGCGAATCCAGCCAGCTTCATTAGTGTTAGAGCTATTGGAATGGAGTGAAGATACCGCCTTGTCAATTAATACGACCGCATTCACCGATATACATTCAAAGTTACCGATCTATCTTGTCATTAGCAAGTTTGTAATCTGAAAAATCTGAAATGTAATCGACCTTGCTTTTATTTCTAATTAAGGTCGCAAAATCCCTAATCATCATTCGTTCAATCTGAACACGAAATCGTGATAAGCTATCAGGTAAAACATCATATCGGAAATAATTCCAATCCTTTATCGAAGGATATGGTCGAGATAATCGTTCTATAAGGTCTTGCGCCTCACCAATATATAACAGCCTTTGCTCTGTATCTAACAGCATGTAAATGACATTTCCAGCCCCTAATTCATACTGTAATTCTTCCCTCTGCCTCCAATCCTGTTTATAAATGCGGTCGCTGCCTTTATCTTCCAACTCATCAGATATTTGTTTTATTGCTGGTGACCCAATTAATCGTTTAAAAAGATTGGGGAAACTTGGTTTCTGTGTGTAATAGCTAACGAATCGAAATTGCTTTTCATCTTGGTCGTATTCGATATCAAGAAACTCCCAGAATGGAATACTATCTTCTACATCAGTATTATCCTCTGTGGAAAGCTTCTGTTCGAGGGATCTCATGTAGCTCATTAAAAAGGTATTCTTTAGCTTTAGTGATAACTCTTCATCGAAAAAGAGTTGGTATACGGTACTTCTTGCTTGCTCATATGTAACTATCTTAACCCAACCGTCATATTTCTTGTTAATATACTTTATGGTCACGTCTACGCCTGTACTACGTTTGTGGGAGGTATGCTTAAAAAGCTCAGGTATCCCCCACAGTTTGCAAACCCAATTAGGAATTGTCGTCCCATTGTATTCGAACAAAGACTTATCGACTTTCTTCCGCCACATTGGGTAGTCTATATTCGATCTTTCACGTCTCATTCTGCAATTCCCTCCGTTTACCCCGCCCGTTGTCCTTGCATTCTTATTGTTCTTTGTATTCTGGTGATACGGTACAGCGTGGCCTCGCCGGTTACCATTGACAAGGCCAACGTTTGAACTTGTCAGCTTACCCAAATGTTTAATTGGCTTCTAAACTGGAGGAATTTCTCGGCGATTGCGTCTCCGACATAGATAAAATAATTCGCATCTGAAAAATCGCAGAAGTAGTCATGACTCTCTAAGAATTTACCACGCGCAATGCTTGCGTGTAGCAGTGGAATGATGTTTGTAACTGTTGGATCGAATGATTCAATTGCATCTCTAAACTGTTCACCAAGTGTCCGCGTGTTCCAAGATTTATAAGGAGCATGTTTCCCTGAACTCGTTGCCCGCCTCGTGAACTCTAATGAAAAAGCACCGAAGCAGAAGATTACTTGCGGATTATGCGTTTGCACATCAGTGTTGAAATCTTTTACAGCTTGTTGTAAATATTCAGACCATAGGAGGTCTAGCTGGGCTGGTTTGTATTGGGTATTCTGTATTGCGTTTCTCACATAGAATTTGCTCTGGTCAATATGGAGCTTGGCTGCTTCAAATACCTTATCTTGGATTTCGAGCAAGATGGGCGTCCAAATGTTGTGTCGAGCTGGATGACGTGAATCAAGTGGTTCTTGGAGCCTGCTCTCCCAGTTCTTAGGGTTAGAATCTCCCACGAGCCATATTGCGCTTTTAGTATCGCCTTGTGCTCTGGCCATCATCTTTTGAACCATAATATTAACCTCACGAGTTCCATTTTTATATTAGGTGTTATGTTCCGTATGCTATTGCCATTTGCATTGCACGAAGAATCGGGAACCCCTCGGGGACTGCTTCCTTCATGGGGTGTTGCGAGCTAAGCTTTTTAGTATTCTTTTTTATAAATACTGGGATAAGTTCTATCTCGATATCCTGGCCCCAGTTAAGGTCTGCCTTGGTTGAATGAACGTATCCAACTACTGCAATTCTTTTTATTTTACTGACTTTATGACCCAGGATGTCTTCATATTCTCTTGTAGTAAGTATGAATTTCTTATTTAGGAACTGACGTTTGCGTTCCTCCCATGAATTGGCATCTCCTGACGTTTCTATATGTATCAAGGTATTCTTGGATCGATCGTATGCCAACACGTCTAGCTCTACGTCATAGCCACCTTTTTTTCGCTTGCGCGTTCTCACGTTTGATCGGACGAAGTATCTATCATACTCATACCATTCAGCTACGAGCTGTTCTAAGAAGTTCATTGATATACCCTCCTTTAGTATTAGATTGATTATAGCATAGGAGTGTTACTTTCTTACCAGAATTGCTTTCTATATCCTTATTCTGCTGTAAGCTAAATGCCACTTGGCCATGCTTAAATAACTCGCCCTATTCCCTCTCTCCCCAGAGAAGCAGCGTAGCCTTGCCTTGCCCGATGGGGCCTCGCTCTAGGCCTGGCAGCGGGCTATTTCCTCCGCGGACGCAAGCGCAACATAATATTCTTCCGCTAGCCCCCATTATGCTGAAATTATCCATACAGATGGGTAACACCATAAAATGATAGCATCCGCATCATCGCCATGAGCGAGTACCTGCTGAAGAGCGGAGCCGGTTCATCCAGCTTGACAGACAGCGCCCCTTGATATATTCTCCTCGCACACGAGACTCAACTGCGCATTTCCTGAGGGAGGTAAATATGTTCGTTGATGCGATTGAGACGGTGGCAGCTTTCACACGCACTATTCATTCGATAAGCCGTAACTATGCATCTACCGATGTCCAACCTGGTGCTGCGACCCTTTTCTTTGTCAATTCAGATGGCTGGGCGCTAACTTGTGCTCACGTAGCAAAGCAACTCCAGTTGGCAGAGGAAATCAACAAGAAATACGAAGCATTCAAAAATGAATTGGCCTCTCGTAAGGGAGAAAAAACGGAGAAACAACTCCGAAAGGAGTTAGAGAGGAAATATGGCTATTCCAAGCGAACTACTGTTGAGCTTCGCAATCGCTTTATGAACTGTATTGAAGGCGAATTGAATATTGAAGCCCGTCTCCACCAGACGGTGGATATAGCACTACTGAAATTCCAATCCTTTGATCAATTGTTGTGCAACAAGTTTCCGGTATTTCCAAAGGATACATCCGGTCTAAAGCAAGGCAAGTCTATTTGCCGGCTAGGCTTCCCATTTCCCGAATTTACCAACTTCACTTACGATAAAACTAATGATAGTATTCGCTGGACTCAAAGTGGGCGAATAGATACACCCCGTTTTCCTATTGAAGGTATGGTGACCCGAAATGTTAAAGACAAGGGCGCTCTGGTTGCATTCGAGCTGAGCACACCAGGCCTGCGTGGACAAAGCGGTGGGCCAGCATTTGATGTAGATGGGAAGGTCTGGGGAATGCAGTCGCGTACGAGTCATCTCGATCTTGACTTCGATGTTGATCAAGAAGTGATACGAGGCGGTCTACCAAAGCGTGTTCAAGACAGCGCATTTCTACATGTAGGGATCTGCATACATGTAGATATCTTGAAATCCTTTATGCAGGATAATGGCGTTAATTTCAAAGAAGGATAAGCAACCCATTGACAATAGACACCTAACCCCCTGGGTGCGACCGACCGCTAATGGGTGGCTTATAGAATTTCAGTCTAACAACCCCCCACTCAACTCCTCCCTCCCCTCGCACTGCTGGCACTGGGGAGGCAGCGCCCACAGGGGCCGCACCCTCAGCGAAACGCCGGCCCGTTTTAGCATCCCCGCCAGGGTGCAGAGCGGGAGCCCCACCACGTTGAGGTAGCAGCCATCCACCCGCTCCGCCGGCTTGAAATACGGGTCCTGGATGCCGTATGCCCCGGCCTTATCCAAAGCGTCACCTGAAGCTATGTAGGCAGCGACCTCCTCATCGGAGTAGCGGCGCATGGTGACTGTAGTTGTAGCGTGGCCTACATACGAGTGCCCTCCACTCAGCACCGCGACGCCGGTGATAACGGTGTGCTCCCCTCCCCGCAGAAGACACAGCATATCGCAGGCCTCCTCAGCATCGCGGGGCTTTCCCAATATGGTGCCGTCATGGACAACGATTGTATCAGCGGCAACCACCGTTTGCCCCCCATTTGCCCCTGAAATCGCCTCTGCCTTTTTCAGCGCCAGTCGCTCCGCTGCTTTGCGCGCTTGTAAGTTTAACTCTATGAAGAGTACAATAACCAGGGACAGGGCAGTCACTTATAGGTAGTTCGGTGAGTCAAGGGATGATTGTGGCTCAGGTTCTAGTAATCGAAGAGAATTGAGAAGGAACAAAAGTGAAAATCAACTATAATATTATCAGGACCTTGCGCTGCAAAAACGCTAATATTCCGGGCACATTGGGCCAGTTGACGACAGTCATTGGTAGAACTGGCTCAGAGATTAGAAACATATCAACCGTCCATCTGGGGCATCATTATACCGTGAGGGACATTGAGGTACTCATTGAGAACGCAAAACACCTTGAACAACTAGTAAAAGAAATATCTGAGATTGGAGGTGTATCAGTTCTCCAAGTCAGAGATGATGTACTCGAACTTCACAAGAACGGAAAAATCAAGATGATAAGCACTGTTCCCGTCAACTCTCTGGATGACCTCTACAGGGTCTATACCCCAGGGGTGGCCGAGGTATGTAGGCTGATAATGGAGCAGGAGAGCTTGAAGTATACGTACACCAATATTGGCCATTCAGTAGCTATTGTTACCGATGGGTCTGCCGTCCTCGGATGGGGCAATATCGGCTCTGTGGCAGGAATGCCGGTTATGGAAGGGAAAGCTGCTCTGCTCCAGCAGCTGGTGGGGATTAGCGGAATACCTATCCTATTAGACAGTACCGATCCTGATGAGATCGTGGAAACAGTGAAACATATTGCTCCTACATTTGGCGGAATACAGTTAGAAGACATAGCATCACCACGTTGTTTTTCTATTGAAGATAGGCTAAAGAAAGAGCTGAGTATTCCTGTTATGCACGATGACCAGCATGGCACCGCTGTGGTAACGTTGGCAGCTTTGATCAATGCGTGCAGGCTCAGCGGTATCACGCTCGAGGAGGCAAGGATTGGACTCATTGGTCTGGGTGCTGCTGGTCTTTCCATAGGCAGGTTTCTCTTGCGATACACGGGTAATCCTACGTTTGGCGTGGCGAAAACGGAGGCCAGTAAAAAACGACATGCTGAGCATGGAGGTATTCCTTCCAGCCTTAGCGAAATAATGGAAACGGCTGATATAGTTATCGCTACTACCGGTGTAGTGGACCTAATAAAGCCCGAGATGGTAAGACGTGGCCAGATTATTTTCGCGCTATCTAATCCGTATCCAGAAATCACTGCGGAGCTTGCCATAGCATCTGGTGCCACTTTCGCTGTCGATGGTAGGACAGTGAATAACCTGCTGGGCTATCCTGGGATTTGGCGGGGAACACTAGATGCAGAAGCTACCGAGATCAATTACGAGATGTACAAAGCTGCAGCTCTAGCTATTGCAGGTGAGGCACATCAGGATGAAATTGTACCTAAGTTGTTAGATCCCAAGGTACACCTGGCGGTGACTCATAGCGTGGCGAAGGCTGCTATAGAATCGGGCGTTGCTGAGCGCCAACTTGACGAGGATTACTTTGAAGATACCGATTTTATAGGACCTTTTTAAGGATATAGTATGCCATACGAAATGACTGTTTATAATAAGAGATTGCTGCTGAAATAGTCTCAATCAACCCCCAGCCCCGATATAATCGGGGCGCCTCTTTTTCAGCAATCTCAAAATATTAACCATAACCAGAACTTCACCTCTATAAGCAACCACTTCGTTCATAACCTACCACACAATGCCTCCCTCCCCTCGCACTGCTGGCACTGTGTCGGCAGCGCCCACAGGGGCCGCGCCCGCAGCGGAACGCCAGCCTCCCTTAGCATCCCCGCCAGGGTGCAGAGCGGGAGCCCCACCACGTTGAGGTAGCAGCCATCCACCCGCTCCGCCGGCTTGAAATACCGGTCCTGGATGCCGTATGCCCCGGCCTTGTCCAAAGCGTCACCTGAAGCGATGTAGGCCGCGATCTCATCATCGGAGTAGCGGCGCATGGTGACTGTAGTTGTAGCGTGGCCTACATACGAGTGCCCTCCACTCAGCACCGCGACGCCGGTGATAACGATGTGCTCCCCTCCCCGCAGACGACACAGCATATCGCGTGCCTCCTCAGCATCGCGGGGCTTTCCCAATATGGTGCCGTCATGGACAACGATTGTATCGGCGGCAACCACCGTTTGTGGCCCCTTCGCCCCTGAAATCGCCTCTGCCTTTTTCAGCGCCAGTCGCTCCACCACCCGCTCCACATCTTCCGCACTGGCAGGTAGAGCCTCATCCCCAGGTGGGGCAACCGCCTCGAAATCCAGACCCAGGGCAAAAAGAAGCTCGCGGCGGCGCGGCGATGCTGATGCCAGCACCAGCCCGGGCGATACATCGCCCCGCACCAGGGTGGCGACGCACTCCACGTGGTAGGTCTGGGGGAACATATCCACCGGCTGCACCGCCACCAGGCGATAGCCCCCCTGACATAATATCTCAAGGTCGCGCGCCAGGGTCGCTGGCTCGCAGGAGACATAGATGAGCCTCTGCGGTGAAAGCTGAATAAGTGCGGCGAGCGCCCTGCGGCGGCAGCCCGCGCGAGGCGGGTCGAGGATGGCGACATCGGGAACCACCTCAAGCTGTGGCAGCACCTCCTCTGCCCTCCCCTGGAGCATTTCAATGTTATCCAGCCCGGCCATATTCTCTGCGGCATCCTTTACTGCCGCTGCCGAGTCCTCGATGGAGATCACCCTGCCGACCAGGGGGGCGAGCAGAGCGGCGAAGGTGCCCACCCCGGCGAAGACATCGATTAGAAGCCCCGTGCCATCGGGATGGAGATAGTCACGGAGCAGCTCGACCAGCCTCTCCGCCTGTGGTGTATTCACCTGGAAGAAGGAGGGGGAGGCGATGCGAAAGCGCCGCCCCAAGAGCTCCTCCTCATAGCTGGGCTGTCCCGATTCGATTACAGGAAGCTCCGGCTGGATGAGCCGCTCCCCGGTATTAACCCCGTAGCGCATCGCCACCTGGCTGGCACCGGCACACCTCCCCTGCAGCGTGGCGAGAGTGGAGTTGATCCAGGGGGTCATCAGGTGGCATAGATCGACGGGGATAAAATCACCGGTATTTTTGTGGACAAAGCCCAGCTGCCCCAGGGGGTTAACGGAGAAGCGGGCGTGATTTCGGTAGTACCACGGCTCGGGGGAGGGCAGGGTTTCCAGCACCGGGGCGTCGGGTAGATTGCCCCGCTCCATAAGCTTCCGCTCCACCATCCCCCTCTTGAGCGCCAGTTGAAAGGGGTAATCGATATGCTGCCACTGGCAGCCGCTGCACCTGCCGAAGTTCGGGCAGCGGGGCGCTATGCGGTGGGGCGACTCCGTTATAAGCTCCACCACCTCGCCCACAATATGGCGCTTCCCCCGCTTACCCAGCACCACGGCCTCCTCGCCGGGGATGCCGTTGGCGGCGAACACCAGCTCACCATCGTGCCGGGCGAGGGCGTCGCCCTGCGGCGCGATGTCGGTGAATTTTACCCTCAGCCGCTCCTCTGGAACCATTTTCTAGACCTCATCTTTGCGCTATTAAAATCAAGCCTGTACCCTTCATACTTAGTCATCCCAAGGGCTCTTTAGCAGAAACCCGATATCCGCCACTCATTCTACTGCCCTAAAAGGCAACTTTCTTTTGTCATATTCGACTCTTTAGAGATTTCTGAAATAGTCCCAATCAACCCCCTAAGTCCCCCAATCTTGGGGGACTTTTTTTAAAGCGGCCCCGATATAATCGGGGCACCTCTTTTTCAGCAGTCTCCTTCATACAACCGCTTTAAATTATAGTGGCTTCCTCCAGTATAAAAAAGTCGCCTCCCCATTGCGAGAACGGAGAAGCGACTAAATCGAACAGTTTGGGTAAAGGGTTACTTAGACCGGCTATAGGCACCGGCGGCAAACTCCTCATCGGAGGCATAATCGCCGGGGAGGTAGGTATCGCTCTTAGCATACCGGGTGGGATTGTATACCTCCAGCTTAAGCGCTGCCCTCTTGGCATCGATATGCTCCAGCGCCTCCTTCACCGCCTTTTTATGATCCGGCTCGAAGTAATAGGCTGCGCCCACCTTCTCCTTCCAACCCTCGGTAATTATCCGGGTAACCGCTTCACTGCCGGCAACGGGAGAGCCTACCCCCATCCAGGTGGTAACGCCGGAGGCAACAAAGTAGGCTCCAATAGAAAGGGCCTTCTCGCTCATCCACTCCGGGGCAAAGCCGGCTACCGGAAGGTCGCTGATGTCCTCGCCGAGCCCGCCTTCATTGGCACACTGGGCAAGCACGGTGAGGATCCGCGTGTTATCGACGCAGGAGCCCATATGGAGCACCGGCGGGATGCCGATCGTCTGGCACACCTCCCTGAGCCCTGGCCCGGCGAAGTCCATCACCTCCGCGGTGAGCAGTCCCTGCTTGGCGCAGGCGATGGCGTTGCAGCCAGTGGTCACCACCAGCACGTCGTTTTTGAGCAGCTCCTTCACAATGTAAAGATGGGGATCATCCTGGGTGACCCTGGGGTTGTTACAGCCAACAACGCCGGCGGCGCCTCGAATCCTCCCCGCCATAATTGCATCGTTCAAGGGGCGGAAGGACTCGCGGTAGATACCTCCCTGCATATAGGCGATATACTCATGGGAGAAGCCGGCTATCAGGTGGTCGACATAATCAGGGATAAGCATCTTCTTTTTATCCCGATTGGGGAAATTATCGATGGCCACTCTAATGATCTGCTTCGCGATCTCCAGGGCTTTATGCTCATTGAACTCCATGCGCACCGCCCCGGTTATATGGGCCTTTGGCGAAGTGGTGATAAGCTTGGTATGGTAATGGTCGGCGACCTCCTGCAGCCCCTGCATGATACACTGGATGTCCACCACCATGGCCTCTATCGCCCCGGTAACGATGACCAGTTCCTGGGAAAGGAAATTGCCCACCACAGGGATCCCCTGTCGCATCAGGATCTCGTTGGCGGTGCAGCAGATGCCCATCAGGTTTATCCCCTTTGCCCCCTTGGACTTGGCATATTCGATAAGCTCGGGGTCGCTGGAAGCAACCACGATCATCTCGGAGAGGGTGGGCTCGTGACCGTGCACCACCACATTCACCTCATCCTCCTTCAGGCCGCCAAAATTGCTCCTGGCAGCCACCGGCCCCGGGGTGCCGAAGAGGATGTCGCTAATATCGGTGGAGAGCATCGAGCCCCCCCAGCCATCGCCGAGGGCGGTTCTCATGGCATGGTCAAGAATATGCTCGGCGTCCTGGTCATTCCCCATGTGGGTGCGATGGAGGGTCTCCACGACCTCTCGGTCGATGCCTCTGGGGGTAATGCCCAGCTTTTTCCAGATTTCCTGGCGCTTTTGCGGAGCGCGCTTGACATAGAGGATCTCCCCCTCCTGGCGACCGAACTCGGCAAGCGCCTTTCGGCCCACCTCGAGGGCAAGCTCTTCTTTGCTTTTCCCCTCCGCTTCCACCTCCAGATAGCGGGCCACCGCCCTAAGCTTCTTCTCATCCTTTATCTTGTAATCGGGGGCCTCCCCTTCAGCTGCGGCGATAAGGGTGTGCGCCATGTCGCGGCCGTGGTCGGAGTGGGCTGCCGCCCCGGCAGCGATCTCCCGAGCCAGGTTCCTTGCCGCTACGGTCTCCTTGGTCGCCCCGCAGACCCCAACCGTTGTCTTGCCGGTGAGGCGGCAGGGTCCCATGAAGCAAATCTTACAGCAACTTCCCTCATGCCCGATAGGGCAGGGCTTGGTGGTCTGCGCCCGCTCGAAGGCGGTGGAGATTCCCTCAGCCTCCGCCTTGTCCAGGATCTCGATTACCGCCGGGTCTATGGTCCTCTTCTTGGATTCCTTCTTCTCTTCGGTCATTTACATTCCCCCCATAGTCTCTGTGTTAAATTTCACAATTCTATTATAGCAGGTAACTTTTGCCCAGGTCAACATCTTCAGCCTGATTTTCTCAAGTCAACTCCTTGCACTCGTTGGGTAAATACAGGCAAATCACCTGGGTTCCACGACTTCCCTGGCAGCACCATATGCCCGCATTGTGAGTCTAGCGACTCCCTTTATATTTCGGCATATTTCGGTGCGAAACGAAGAATCCCAATCGTATATTTCGGTCGCTTTGCTCCCTCGTACTATGAGACCGCTGAAAAAGAGGTGCCCCGAGGCCGACAGGTCGGCCGACACTTCGGCCTATAATCGGGGCCGGGGGTCTCCCCGATGTATCGGGGCAGCTTTAAAAAGTCCCCCAAGATTGGGGGATTAGGGGGTTGATTGAGAATATTTCAGCAGTCTCACTATATTGAGATGAAGTGGAAAGGGTAACAAAGAGACCGTCTGTGGTGTCATTCATCTGAATGAGGTCACTTTCCCTCCCGGCTACTTTATGCCAAGTGCTTTCAGTGTTATAATTCGCTCATCACCGAGCAGGGGGACGGAGATCGATAACGAGCGCCTGCACCAATTGCTGGCCCGGGTGAAGTCGGGGGATGTGAGCATCGATGATGCCCTGGCTCAGCTTGCCAGCCTTCCCTATGAGGAACTGGGTTTCGCCAAGCTAGACCATCACCGGGCACTCCGTCGCGGCTTCCCGGAGGTGGTTCTCGGTCTGGGGAAAACCGCCGGGCAGGTTGCGGAGATCGTCGAGCGGCTCGCCTCCCGCGCCGATAAGGTGCTGGTTACCAAGGTGACAGAGGAGTGCTTCAATGCGGTGCGCCGTCACACCCCCGATGCCGAGTATCATCCGATTGCCCGGGCTATCACGGTAAACCGGGCTAAAAAATCCACTCATAACCGCGGGATCATGGTAATAAGCGGGGGCACCGCTGATATTCCGGTCGCTGAAGAGGCAGCTCTCACCGCGGAACTGATGGGTAATGAGGTGGAGCGATCCTACGATGTTGGCGTCGCCGGGATTCACCGGCTGCTGGACCATCTGCCGCAACTGCGCCAGGCAAAGGTAATTGTGGCGGTAGCTGGCATGGAGGGGGCCCTTCCCAGCGTGGTCAGCGGTCTGGTATCGGTGCCGATAATAGCGGTACCCACCAGCATAGGCTATGGGGCCAGCTTCGAAGGGTTAGCGGCACTTCTTACGATGCTAAATTGCTGCTCCGCCGGGGTATCGGTAGTTAATATCGATAATGGCTTCGGGGCGGGCTACCTAGCTGCTCTGATCAATCTCTAGCCCCTCCTAGATGGCTTCCTCTTCGATAACTCCCTCCTCAATGGCTATCTCCTCGAGGGATATGGGCTCCGGAGGCTGCAGTTGGATCTGGGCCTCTGCGGAAAGGTGACAGCGTGCCGGTATCAGTTTGCCGATAATTACATTCTCCTTAAGCCCCTGAAGCTTGTCCGTCTTACCAGCAACTGCTGCCTCGGTAAGCACCCTGGTGGTCTCCTGGAAGGAGGCGGCGGAAAGAAAGCTATCTGTATTCAGCGAGGCCTTGGTAATCCCCAGAAGCGCAGGTCGGGCGGTTGCTGGTTCTCCCCCCTCTGCAAGCACCTTGGCGTTAATGTCCTCATAGACAAAGCGGTCTACTAACGCCTCGGGAAGCAGATCGGTTTCCCCCGGCTCCTCGATGCGAACCTTGCGCAGCATCTGGCGAACGATGGTCTCGATATGCTTGTCATGGATATTTACCCCCTGCGTGCGATAAACCTGCTGAACCTCATCCACCAGGTACTCCTGGACCGCCTCCCTGCCCATAATACGCAGCAAATCCTGGGGATTAATCAGCCCCTCGGTAAGCCGCTGCCCCGCCTGGACCCAGGTGCCCGGCTCCACCATAAGACGAGATGCAGCGGAGAGAGGATATACCCGCTCCTCCTTCTCTTCATAAGAGATGGAGAGCTGATCCTTCTCCACGCTCACCGTGCCGGCTACCCTGGCGATGATGGGAGGGACCTCCACTGTCAGGGCACGCTTGCTAACCGGTGGCTTAGCCAGCACCTCCCCCACATCCACCCACTGGTCACTCGTGACCCTGGCCTTCCATCTAGCAGGTAGCGGGTACTCATCGCTATAACGCTCGGTGCTTGACACCCTGATCCAGCGGCCCCCCCCTGCCTCCACCTCCACTTCCTCCACCAACCGTCCTCCCCCTTCATCCACCTCCTCCACCCATCCGTCAATTTCGGCTATGATGGCCTGAACCTTGGGGGTCCTGGCCTCGAAGAGCTCTTCCACACGGGGGAGACCACTAATGATATCCAGTCCGGCCACCCCCCCGGTATGGAAGGTGCGCAAGGTTAGCTGGGTCCCAGGCTCCCCGATGCTCTGGGCTGCAATAACGCCCACCGCATCTCCCATCTCCACCAGGTGTCCGCGAGCCAGGCTCCTCCCGTAGCAGAACTGGCAGATACCATGCCTCGCTTGACAGCTCAGAGGTGACCTTATGTAGACCTTGGTGATCCCCGCCTGGTTGATCTCCTTGACCTTCTCCTCATCGATCTCCTGGTTCCGCTCCACGATGGTCTCCCCACTCTGGGGGTGAACTATTTTGGCGGCGGCAATTCGCCCCAGGATGCGCTCGGCAAAGGGCGCCAGTATACGCCTCTCCTCTGTCTCATAGATCCAAAGACCAGCGGTGGTGCCACAGTCCTCCTCAAGGATGATCAAATCCTGAGCCACATCGACGAGCCGTCTGGTAAGGTAGCCACTGTCCGCAGTCCTGAGCGCGGTGTCCGCCAGCCCCTTCCTGGCTCCATGGGTGGATATGAAGTACTCCAGCGCTGTTAAGCCCTCCCGAAAGCTTGAACGAATGGGGAAATCAATGATCTTCCCCGATGGGTCAGTTATCAGGCCTCGCATGCCCGCCATCTGCCGTATCTGGGCAATATTCCCCTTAGCCCCTGAGGTTGCCATGAGGTATATAGAGCCGTAGCGGTCCAGCGACTCGGCGATGGCATCGGTTACCTTATTCGTGGCCTCCGACCAGAGCTCGACCGTGCTGGCATAGCGCTCATCATCAGTGATCAGCCCTCTCTGGAACTGCTTATCCACCTCGGCCACCCTTCTCTCCACCTCATCCAGGAGTTTCTTCTTGCCCGCCGGTGCTTCTATATCATTCATGGCGATGCTGCTCCCCGACCTGGTGGCATAGCGAAACCCCAGGCTTTTAACACTGTCGGCCACCTCAGCAGCCCCTTCGTCACCCACGCGTTTAAAGCAATCAGCAACCAGCTGCTTGAGCGACTGCTTATCCATCGCCTTATTGATGAAGCCAAACTCCCCGGGGAGCACCTCATTAAAGATGATGCGACCGACGCCGGTTTTCAGTCGCTCTCCACCCGTATCCGTGACCTCGATCTCTGCATTCAGGTGGATGATCCCCAGTTCATGGGCCAGCTTCGCCTCCTCAAAGCTGCCGAAGCGCATACCCTCCCCCTTAGCCCCGGGCTTGATCATGGTAAGGTAGAAGCATCCTAGAACAATATCCAAGGTGGGCGCGATTACCGGCTCCCCGGAGTTGGGTAGCAGCATGTTATGGGTTGCAAGCATTACCTCTCTGGCCTCTATAACCGCAGCCCTGGATAGGGGCACATGAACCGCCATCTGATCACCGTCGAAGTCAGCATTGAAGGCGGAACAGACCAGGGGGTGAAGCTGAATGGCACTGCCATTTACCAAGACTGGCTCAAAGGCCTGAATACCCAAGCGATGCAGGGTAGGGGCTCGATTCAAGAGGACCGGCCTGTCCTTGACTACCACATTTAACGCATCCCATACTTCCGCCCGCTCCCGTTCCACCAGCCGTTTGGCGCTTTTGATATTATGTGCATGTCCATGGAGGATCAGGCGATGCATCACAAAGGGCTTGAACAGCTCCAGGGCCATCCTCTTGGGCAAACCACACTGGTGGAGCTTCAGCTCCGGGCCAACCACAATCACCGAACGCCCGCTATAGTCCACCCTCTTGCCCAGCAGGTTCTGTCGGAACCTCCCCTGCTTCCCCCGAAGCATATCCGATAGCGACTTCAACTTGTGATTACCGGAACTGGTAACCGCCCGCCCCCTCCGGCCGTTATCGATGAGGGAGTCCACCGCCTCCTGTAGCATTCGCTTCTCGTTACGTACTATTATCTCAGGGGCACCCAGATCCAGGAGCCTCCGCAGCCTGTTGTTACGATTGATCACCCGCCGATAAAGGTCATTGAGGTCTGATGTGGCAAACCTCCCCCCATCCAGCTGAACCATGGGACGAAGGTCTGGAGGGAGCACCGGGAGCACGGTTAATATCATCCACTCCGGCTTATTCCCGCTCCTCCTTAGCGCCTCCACCACCTTGATCCTTTTGTTCGCCTTCTTCCTTCGCTGTCCGGTGCTGGAGCGGATCTCTTGGTAGAGCTTCTCGCGAAGCTCAGCTAAATCGAGGTTGGTGAGGATATCCAGTATAGCCTCGGACCCCATGCCTGCCCTGAAAACATCGGGATACCTATCCTTGAGCTCGCGATACCTGTTCTCGGCAAGCACCATCACCGGGTGAAGCTCCCTCAACTCATCGATTCTGGCATTAAGCTCTTCCCACAGGTGCTGACCTCCCTCCTCCACAAGTTTCTCTTCCGCAGTCACCATGCTGGACTCAAGCCTGGCGATCTCCTGGTACGTCCGCTCTATAGCCTCCTCCCTCGCCTTATAATCCACATGGGTAATGATATACTGGGCAAAGTAAAGCACCCGCTCCAGGTTCCGCGGTGAAATGTCCAGCAGGAGGCCCAGGTTGCTCGGGGTCCCCTTCACAAACCAGATGTGGCTAACCGGAGCGGCTAGCTCAATGTGCCCCATCCGCTCCCGGCGCACCTTGGCGCGGGCTACCTCAACGCCACACTTATCGCAGACAATGCCCCGGTATCGCACCTTCTTGTACTTACCACAGTAGCACTCAAAATCCTTTGTCGGCCCGAAGATACGCTCACAGAAAAGCCCATCCCGCTCCGGCTTAAGGGTGCGATAGTTGATCGTCTCCGGCTTGGTCACCTCTCCCCACGACCAACTCCTGATCTGCTCCGGCGAGGCCAGTGATATCCGTACTGCGCTAAAATCATTAACCTCAAGCACTGCTATCTCCTTCCTGATCCCGGTACCTGCCACCCGGGAATTTCTCCACCCAAATCCTCGACCAGGGCGACGCTCTCCTCCTCCTCATTTAAGACCTCCACCGCAAGCCCCAAGCTCTGCAGTTCCTTGACCAACACCTTAAAGGATTCGGGTACCCCCGTCTCCCAAATAGCATCTCCCTTGATGATGGACTCGTAGGTCCTGGCCCGTCCTGCCACATCATCTGACTTGACCGTCAGTAGTTCCTGAAGCACATGAGCGGCACCATAGGCCTCCAGAGCCCAAACCTCCATCTCACCAAAGCGTTGTCCGCCGAACTGGGCCTTGCCGCCCAGTGGCTGCTGGGTAATTAGGGAGTAGGAGCCCGTGGAGCGGGCGTGGGCCTTGTCCTCGACCAGGTGGCTTAGCTTCATCATGTAAATATAGCCGACGGTCACCGGCTGATCAAAGGGCTCCCCGGTACGACCATCGTAAAGTATTGTCTTCCCCCCAGCGGGCAGGGGAAGCCCCTTCTCCCGGGAAGCCCGCTTCGCCTCCTCCATCATCTCCTTGTCACCGAGCCCCTCACTGCTGACCCCAATATCCTCCAGCCACAACCTTAGGCAGGTCCGTTTCGCCTCCCCCTGGTATTTATCGCTGAATACCCGCGAGCCATCGTAGCCCCGCTGCCCGACCCATGCCTTTGCCTGCTCCAGGTCGAAAGGTTTTCCCTCCTCTGGATCGAGCTTAAGCGCCCCGGCGCGCTGGGCAATCCATACCTGAGCCAGGGCATCCTCAATGGCCTCGGGACTAGCACCATCGAATACCGGAGAGAGCACCCTGAACCCCAGGGTATGTGCCGCCCATCCCAGATGGGTCTCTAGCACCTGTCCCAGGTTCATCCTCGAGGGGACACCGATAGGATTGAGAATAAACTCTACCGGCCTCCCATCCGGCAGGAAGGGCATATCCTCCGGGGGCAATATGCGAGCTATCACCCCCTTGTTGCCGTGTCGCCCCGACATCTTGTCCCCCTCAGATACCTTCCTCCACTGCGCCACCCATACCCGCACCAGTTTATTGATCCCCGGTGGAAGATCCTTCATATCATTTGGAGATTCGCGAGAGAATACCTTGACACCGATAACCTTACCCCATTCCCCATGAGGCACCCTGAGCGAGGAGTCCTTTACATCCCTGGCTTTATCCCCGAAGATGGCGCGCAGCAGTTTCTCCTCCGCGCTGAGCTCTGTTTCCCCCTTAGGGGTGATCTTCCCCACCAGGATGTCCCCAGGCTTCACCTCGGCGCCGACCCTCACAATACCGTCATCATCAAGATTCCTGAGGCTCTCCTCGCCAACATTGGGTATATCCCTGGTGACCTCCTCCTTCCCCAACTTGGTATCCCGGGAATCGATCTCATGCTTCTCGATGTGGATCGAGGTGTACTTCTCCTCCCGAACCAGGCTCTCGCTTATGACTATAGCATCCTCGAAGTTATAGCCCTCCCAACTCATGAAGGCACAGAGAACATTCTGCCCCAGGGCGAGCTCACCTTTATCTGTAGAGTAGCTATCGGCCAGTATCTCGCCCTTACTTACCCTCTCCCCTTTTACTACCAGGGGGTGCTGGTTTACGCAGGTGCCCTGATTTGAGCGGGTGAATTTTATCAGGGGATAGCTATGCTCCCTTCCATCCTCACCCCGAATTACAATCTCCCCTGCGGTGACCGAGGTCACCTCACCATCGTGCTCGGCAATAGTCACCTGTCCACTACCACAAGCAGCCTGCGCCTCCATTCCGGTACCAATGATCGGAGACTTGGGGCAGATCAGTGGCACCGCCTGTCGCTGCATGTTCGAACCCATAAGGGCGCGGTTGGCATCATCGTGCTCCAAGAAGGGTATCAGGCTGGTGGAAACGCTCACGATCTGCTTCGGCGAGACGTCCATGTATTTCACCTGCTCCGGCGTCTCTTCATAAAACCTGCTCCCCTTCCTAACCTCGATCCTCTCATTGACGAACTGACCGCTCTTATTTAGAATTTCACTAGCCTGGGCGATAGCGTATTTCTCCTCCTCATCCGCAGTGAAATATTTAACATCATCAGCATCACTGGAGACAAAGGGCACCACCCTCACTTTCTGAACAGCGAGCTGAGCAAGCCTCCCTGCGATCTCTGCAGTTACCTTGGTGCTTCGCTTAACCACGGAATGCCCCTTATCATCAAAAACCTCCTCCGACACCACCCGCCCCACTAGATCCGGGGAGTTGCTCTCCAGCTCCATGATCACCCTTCGGTAGGGGGTCTCGATGAGCCCATACTCGTTGACGATGCTATAGGTGGCCAGCGATCCGATGAGGCCGATATTAGGCCCCTCAGGGGTCTCTATTGGGCAGATCCTGCCGTAGTGGGAATGATGAACATCCCTCACCTCGAAGCCAGCGCGCTCCCGCGACAGCCCCCCGGGTCCCAGCGCGGAAATACGGCGCTTATGGGTAAGCTCTGCGAGGGGGTTGGTTTGATCCATAAACTGGGATAGCTGGGAGGCCCCGAAGAACTCCCGTATCGCCGCAACCACCGGGCGCACATTGATCAGCGCACTGGGGGTCACCGATTCGAGGTCGATAATGCTCATCCGCTCCCTTATTACCCGCTCCATGCGAAGTAGCCCCAGACGGAACTGGTTCCGGACTAACTCTTCCACGGTCCTCACACGCCGGTTTCCCAGATGGTCTATATCGTCGGGGGGATCGACACCCTTGCTCACCATGATTATGTGCCGTACAATCTCCACCATGTCCTCCCTGGTAAGCACCTGCTGATTCAGGGGAAGGTCAAGCCCGAGCCTCTTGTTCAGCTTGTAGCGACCCACCTTGCCCAGGTTGTAGCGGCGGTAATTGAAGAGTAGGTTATCGATCAGGCTTCGGGCGTTTTCCAAAGACGGTGGGTCACCCGGCCTGAGGCGTCGATAAAGCTCAATGAGAGCCTCCTCCCTGCTCCTTACCAATGGGTCCCGTTCCATGGTTGCCTGGATAAAGAGGTCGCCGTCATCCACATCCTTAAACAGCGCCAGGATGTCCTCATCGCTGCTATATCCCATGGCGCGTAGCATTGTGGTAATGGGGATCTTTCGTTTCCCATCGACCTTTACCGAGATTACGTCCTTGTTGCTGGTCTCGAACTCCAGCCAGGCACCGCGCTCCGGAATAAGCTTGGCAAAGCAAAGCCGGCGACCGGTGGTAACGTCCTGCTCCAGTGTAAAGGAAACACCGGGCGAGCGGATAAGCTGGCTTACCACCACCCTCTCTGCCCCGTTAATGACAAAGGTTCCCTTTGGCGTCATCAAGGGGAAATCGCACATGTATATGTCCTGCTCCTTGATCTCCCCGCTATCCTTGATCACCAGTTGCACCCTGACCTGCAGGGGGGCAGAGTAGGTTATATCACGCTCTCGGCATTCTGCCTCCGAGCGTTTCGGGGGAGCGGCATCTCGCATGTAGCGCCAGAAAGAATCATCCTCTTCAAAGAAGGGCATATTCGCCTCGTTTTCCTTACCAAACCCGTAGCTGATGAAACGCAGATCGAATCGGGAGCCGGTGAAGTCATGTATAGGGGAAATCTCATCGAAAAGCGACTGCAGTCCGCCCTTCACCTCGGGGTTTCCCCTGTCAGGCTGCTTATCGCAAAACCTGCGGTAGGAATCTAGCTGGATCTGGATTAGATTGGGCATATCTATGACATGGGAGGTCCTGGAATAGGATTTCCGGGGCACCGCTTTTGAGGAAAGGGGAATGGTAACAGTCACAAAAAGCCTCCTTAAAATGAGATAAAATTACCCACAAATGAAATAGATGAACGGAAGTTAACGATGTTGAGGAAATAAATAAGAAATAGAGGTATCCATTAGGCAAATGTTAATGATACAACAATATGAAAAATATGTCAATATATTTTTCGACATAATTATAATTTCGGGGTAAATGGATAATTTTTTCCAGGTGACGGGTCTGCTGCCCTCTGACTGATTTTTGCGATGCTATCCATCCTGATATCTCATCCATGAATCTTTCCCCTGAAGAGCAGGGATAATGATTGCACCCCCCTCATGGTGCACCGATGCTCTCTATCCATCTGCTATAGAGATAAGCGGTGCAGGCGTCAAGGCGGGCATCGCAAAGGTCATGGTTGAACATCTCCAGGCAGGATAGCAGCAAGTCGCCCTCTGAGAGAAACGATGCCCGCCGGCATTTCCTTCCCGGGTATATGCCCGCCGAAAAGCTGCACCTTTGCGGCGTAGGGATAGACCTCGATAACCCAGCAACCCCCTGTAGTTATCTCATCCTTAAGCGTGACCGCCCGATAGACCACATTTTTCATAATCGACCTCTTTATGGTATAGTAGCAAGGGGTGCCGTGGCGGGAGAGATCCCTTTCGCACCCCCTCCCCTTTGAAGGCGACAGCGGCTGGCCGGGACAGCTCTCCTCGAGGCGGCAAAGCCCTTTGGGCAGGCTAAGGGGAGCATAGATGGCAACTATGGAGGGATGGTGGCATTCTATCGCCTCGATAATCTGACCATCGCTCAAGAGAAAACCGAACCCATCGAGGTGAAGCCCCACATAAAGCGCCACGCAGGCGGTTTGCTTTTTCTCCCCGTTGGTGAGGTCGGGGCCGATGAAGTTAGCCCTTACCAAGGCGCTAGGAATCGGTTGCGATCCCCGCTCGCTTCATTATCTCCCGTGCCACAACCACGCCCGAGGCCGATGCCTGGACCAGGCCGCGGGTAACCCCGGCACCATCCCCGGCGGCAAATAGATTGGCTATCTCGCTCTCCAGGCTCTGGCTGAGGGCAAGCCGCGATGAATAGAACTTGACCTCGATCCCGTAGAGCAGGGTGTGGCGCGACGCTACGCCCGGTGCAAGCCTGTCCATGGCATCCAGCATCTCGATAATGCCCTTCAGGTGGCGATAGGGAAGGGCGAAGCTCAGGTCGCCTGGAGTGGCGCTCCTAAGGGTAGGCCGTATGATACCCCTCTCGATGCGCTCCGGGGTGGAGCGCCGTCCCTCCATAAGGTCGCCAAGCCGCTGCACTATCACGCCCCCACTCAGGATGTTTGCCAGATGAGCCAGGTGACGACCATAGGCGATGGGGTCGCGGAAGGGCTCGGTGAAGGTTGTGCTCACCAGGAGGGCAAAGTTGGTGTTTTTTGTCTTGCGTTCCGCGTAGCTATGCCCGTTTACCGTGGTCACCGGGTCGCTGCCCCCGGTGGACTCCATGGTCACCTCACCTGCCGGGCACATGCAGAAGGTTCTGACCCGGTCATCGAAGGCTTTGGAATAATACTCCAGCTTGCACTCGTACAGGGCGTCGGTTAACTCGCTGAGGACCGCCTCAGGCACCTCCACCCTGACCCCCACATCGACGGGGTTAATCTGAAGGGTGAGCCCCAGACGCTCGGCCTCGCGGACCAGCCAATCAGCCCCCTCCCTTCCCGGGGCGATGAGCAGATAGCGGCACTCGAACCTCTGTCCATCCTTGGTCTCTATACCCTTGACGGTTCCATTCTCAGTGAGGACGGTATGCGCCACGGTGCCCAATTTAACCTCGACCCTGCTAGAGAGGAAGTCGCGCATCGCGCATAGCACGGAACGAGAGCGCTCCGTGCCCAAGTGGCGTACTGTCATCGGGATAAGGCGCAGGTCTGCCAATGTTGCTCTGCGCCCCAGCTCCTCAATCTCATCCCCGCTGCCATATACCCGGTTTGAACCGCCAAACTGGAGATAGCTGCTATCGACGTACTGCACCAGCTCCCGGGTCTTATCCAGCCCGACGTAATCCACGAGCCTACCACCCACATCAGCGGAGAGGGTGAGCTTTCCATCGCTGAAGGCGCCAGCGCCGCCCAGTCCACTGACCAGGTCGCATGGGGTACATGGCGGACAGCTAATCCCCTTTTCCATAAAGGGGCAGACGCGAGAATCGATGTCCTTGCCCTTCTCCACGAGCAGGATGCTCAGGTCTGATGCTTTACAGAGTTCCAGAGCGGCAAATAGGCCCGCTGGCCCTCCGCCCACGATAACCACATCGTATTTATCCGGCAACTCTCTCTCCTTGCCTATTCTAACTGAGTCTTAATTAGGTTGTCAAAGGGACTTGCTCATCCAGCACATTAATGACACGAAGCAGTTCACCCGATTTTCCCTGCCATTGCGACGACCCCTGTCGCTCTAACAATCTAATATTTTCCAACTCGCCCGGCCCGTGATGTTTTATTTGGGGCACACCCCTTTATAACTCCCGTATTGTGAAACCATCCCCCAATCCCCAATCACTAATTGCTAATTGCCAATTACCATTAACCCTCACCCACCAAGCCGCCTCAGGATGTCCCAGAAGGCCCCTCGATAGCCATCCCGGATGGCGTTCGTGAGGAGAGTGTTCTCATTGTAGTTATAGTTCCGGTCGTCGACGTCACCCCCCATGAAGAAAAACCGCTCATCGCCAGCGACAAGGCCGGCCAGATACCCCAGGGCATCCTCCCCGAGCGCCGAAGACAGATAGAAGACGGGGGCAAAATATTTCTCGTCCCTTACTCCTCGAAGGTTGGGGTTTTGCTCTACAGGCCCCTGCCTGCGCACCATGGCCGCCAGCCTGGTTCCAGGGAATATACGCACCCCTAGGCTAGCGCCTACCCTAAAGGGGGATAGCCGTTTCATTGTCTCAATGGTCTCCCTCAGCGAATTGCGGGTCTCCCCGGGACCGCCGAGGAGCAGGTCGTACATAAAAACGATGCCCTGTTGGTGGCATAGCTGGGTGGTTCGCGCCACATCCTCGACGGTGAAGTCCCGCTTCAGAGTGCGCAGCATCCGCTCACTTGCGCTATCGACGCCAAAGTCGATGCCGGCGCACCCCGCCTTCTGGAACAGTGTGACAAGCTCCTCACTAAAGGGGGCGGGGCTACAGTATGCATACCATCTCACCCGGGAGGCTAACCCCCTGTTTACGATTTCACGGCATATCTCCCCGGCGTGAGCTGGCGGTAAATTGAACTCGCTATCGCAAAAGTGTAAATGGTCAATCCCCATCTGGAGCAGCACCTCGATCTCATCGACTACACTCCGCGGGTATCGCCGACGCACCCTCCTCCCCTTGGCCAGAGGGTCAGCGCAATAGATACATCGTCCGGTGCAGCCCCGCTTGGCCTCGATGCTGCCCATGCCCCCCTCCAAAAAGTAACGGCGGTTGTCCACCGCGTTTCTTTCCGGGGCGGGCATACCTTTTAGATCTATGTATTTGGGGGCATTGAGATGGAAGCCCTCTGTAACACGACACACCAGACCGGGGACCCCGTGGTAGTCCTCCCCGCCCACCATATTCCTAAGCAGCAAAGGGAGCGAGTATTCCCCCTCCCCCAAGATCCCCAGGTCGAGGCCGCAGTACTGGAGAATGTCCTCGGGCATGATGGAGAACCCCGACCCGCCAAGTATTATGTGAGCCGAGGTGTGCGCCCTGATACAATCGATTATCTCCTTGAGCCTGGGGATAAGGAAATCCCTGGTGATAAGGGAGGTGTCGTCGGTGTTTCGCAGGGTGATGGCGACGGCGAAGGCGCTTTTTGAAGCGAAATAGCCCTCGATCTCTCGAGCGAAATCCTCGGTATTTGGGCAAAAACAGAGATCGAGGAGGTCAACCTCAAAGCCGCTACCAGCGAGGGATGAGGCGAGATAGTCCAGAGCAATGGGCGCTACCGGCGGCCTCATCCGGTTAGGGTTAACCAGGAGCACCCTACGAGCCAGCGCTTTCTCCCTATCCGGACACATAGCCCTCCGCGGTCATATAGGGCACCGGCTTTTTGAAGGGCTTCACCTGCTCGCCCACCTCGTCCCTTATGATGAAGCCGGCGACGTGCATCAGGGTATCGAAAAGCCGGTCATCGATCTGCTCCTGAACCATGGCGGCCAGGCAGGGATAGTGGTGGTGGAGCATACCCGCCTCGAACTCAGCCTCGTCCGCGGAGACCCCCACCAGCCCCTGAGCCACATGCCTGGCGCTTCCGCATGCTGCGTCCCGGATAACGTCCACCGCCTCTATCTTCCTGGTCTCCGGGTTCACCGTTATCTTGAGCTGCGGCTTTCCGAAGTGCCGGGCGAAGGATGAAATAAGCTCGTTATCATAATTCCTGGAGCTGCGGCGATAGCCGTAGCTATCCAGTGTCAGGGTGCAGAAGGGCTTGGGGAAGACGCTGGCAATGCCCATGGCGTCGAGCTCACGCTGGAGCTGATTTGCCAACCCCGGGGGCAGCCACGCCGAATTATCGATGGGGGCGATGACCGCCCGCGCCCCGCTCAAGCTGGCCATTTCGGGAACCAGCTGTGCCGCGCCGGGTGACTCGCCCAGGTAGAGTAGCAGGTCTGCCCGGGGCAACTCTTCGGGGAGGAATTCCTCAGGCTCGTCTATAATCTGGGGCAGGGCGCGCGGCGGGGTGAAGACCTCGACTGTCCAGTCCGATGGACCATGGCTCCGTATATTTTCCACCTTCCGCGTGCCGAAATTGCCCTGCACAATGGCTAGAATTCGCAATGAATCATCTCCCTCACTCGCCCGAGCGGAAGCGCTGGTAGGCCACCATCCTGCCCAGCACCTTAGCTGCCCTGCGTCCGTCAGGGTAAAATGCAATCCCCCTGGTGGGCAACGGCTCCTCCATCACCGTCCTCAGCGCAGGCGTGGTGACGAAGACCGCTGGCTTGCCGGACTCTCTCACCGCCGCCAGCACCAACTCCACATAATCGGGCATCCAGCTACCGGCGGTGATGAGCAATATATCCACCCCGTCATCCTTCCCCAGCACCTCAATGGTATCGATATAGACCTGGCGGTTAAACGTGGACTGCATGCCCAGGTCCACCGGGTTATCGGTGCAGGTGCCCACGGCAGGGACAAACTCCGTCAGCCTCTTCCCGGTATCCTCGGAAAGCTCGGCGATCTCCAGCCCATATTCAATGCAGGCATCGGCGATGGCCACCCCCATGCCTCCCATTCCAGTAACTATAGCGACCCTGTTGCCCCCGGGCAGTTTAAGAAAGTAGAATGCCTGGAGGTAGTCAAGCATCTCCTCCGCACTATCCACCTTTATCATGCCCGTTTGCTGGAAGACAGCCTTCCACACCGCAGCCGAACCCGAGAGTGCTCCGGTGTGGGAGGAGGCGGCGCGTGAGCCCACATCGCTTGTCCCGCCCTTCCACAGCATGATGGGCTTTTTCCTGGAGACCTCTCTGGCAAGCCGGTAGAAGCGTGGTCCTTCGACCACCCCCTCCAGGTAGGCTATTATGATGCCGGTCTCCGGGTCCTGGCCGAAGTACTCCAGCAGGTCCGACTCATTTAGGTCACACTCGTTCCCGAAGCTTATGGCCTTGCTGAAATGGATCCCCTGAGCCGCCGCAGCCACGGGGAACATCACCGAAAGGGAGCCGCTCTGGGTGAACATGCCCACCGTGCCACTCTCTCTGGGCAAGACACCGGCAAAGTTAACCAGGTTGGAAGCAGGACAGTAAATGCCAACGCAGTTAGGCCCGATGAGCCTGGTACCATTCTTACGCGCAATCCCAACAAACTCTCGCTCCAGCCTTCTGCCCTCTCTATCCTTCTCCCCGAAACCCGAGGTACATATCACCACCCCCTGGATGCCCTTCAGGGCGCAATCACGTACCACACCGGGCACCGTTTCCCGCGGAGAGAACACCACCGCCAGGTCCACGTCCCCCGGTATATCCTGCGCCCTGGGGTAAGCCTTCACCCCGCACACCTCCTGCTCGCTGGGGTGAACCACGTAAAGCTTGCCCCTGTCAAAGCCCTGCTGAATAAAACCTCTCAGAAAAAACTGTCCCAGGTTCCCGTCGCTGTTGGAAGCCCCTACGATAGCCACCCCCCGCGGGTGGAAGATTCGCTCCAGCTCATCTATAGTTTTCCTATTTTTCAGTCTCTTCCCCTTCCCGCTCCAGTGTGTCGCGCCAAGTTTGAAGCAGGGCCTTGCTGGCGAGGAGTTCATTAGTGGCAGAATAAGGGTCGATGTCGCCATGTTCCACCCTCTCCAGTGATGCGGTTAGCTGCTCGCTTTTCCTTATGAGCGCCAGGATGCGCTGCCTGACGCTCCGCTCCACCACCTCCAGGAACTCCGCCCTCCGCTGCGCCTTGCGGCGAATGTCAAGCTGCCCCGCCTCCTCAAGCGCCTTTCGGTGGTTTGTGATCTTCTGATACAGCCTATCGATTCCCACATTATTTACCGCCTCGGTGGTGAGCACCGGTACCTCCCACCACTCATGCTTGGGGTTGAGACGCAGTACCTGCCTCAGGTCATCCGCCACCATATCCGCCCCTTCCCGGTCCGCTTTGTTGACCACGAATATATCGGCGATCTCGAGGATGCCGGCCTTCATCGCCTGAATGGCATCGCCCGCCTCCGGCACCAGCACCACCACCACGGTGTCCGCCGCATCCATGATGTCGAGCTCGGTCTGCCCCACGCCCACCGTCTCCACCAGAATGAAGTCCTTGCCGAAGGCATCCATGAGCTTGAGCACCTCCTTTGTGGTGGGCGATAGCCCCCCCCTCCCTTCCCTGGTAGCCATGCTGCGGATGAAAACCCCCTTATCCAAGTAGTGCTGCTGCATCCTGATGCGGTCGCCGAGCACCGCCCCCCCCGAAAATGGACTGGAAGGGTCGCAGGCGATCAAGCCCACCGTGTACCCATCCGCCCGTATAAGAGCGGTCAACCTGTCGGCGATGCTGCTCTTGCCCCCTCCCGACGGGCCGGTAATGCCCACGACGTGGGACTTTCCCAGATTGAAGTTTATCTGGCTCATAATCCGGGGCACCTCGGGGGCATTCCGCTCGATCATGGTGATAAGCCGTGCCAGGCACTGCTCGTCCCCACCGATCATCTTCTTGACCATTTCCTCAACATCAAGCAATTTTATAAACCCCTTTAATTATTATAGCCTATGAGCTCTCCTTATCCAGCTAAAAAACTATAGCACACCGCCCCCGTTACGTGTCAAGGAATTTGGGGGATGGTAAATGGTTATTTGTTTGAACTGGTACATCATAAACCGACCCTGAGGTCATTTCGTCCCCAGAGACCGAACTGTTGGCCGCTACTTATACCTAAATCGCCGTCATCGCGACCCCGATATATCGGGGGTGGCAGTCCCCACGTCACATGACAGAACAACACTGAGACCCAATACCCGCCGCGTGGCCTCGATCCGCCGGGTAGGCTGGCCGATTGCCCGATCAAGTTGGGCAACAGGCTTGGCCAGCCTATCCATTGTTATGCTGAACTCGTTTCAGTATTTCGACCCTCTATTATAGCCGGGAGCCACGGTAAAACCTTATACTAATGACAGAGAGCCTTCAAGATATTGATTTGCCTTTTATAGACAGGTATACTGTCGAAAGACAGGCATGTTAGTCTGAAAAGGAAGGAGGGCAAGATTGTGGAAGAGGAAATCGGCAGGGTCAGCGACTTCTTTGCCCAACCGGTGGTGGCAGGGATCGATCTCACCGGTCCGCTCCAGGTTGGGGACAGGCTTCACATCGCGGGACACACCTCCGACCTGGAACTCATCGTCCAGTCCATGCAGATAAACAATGCGGACGTTCAGGAAGCCAGGCCGGGGGATTCCGTAGGGATCAAGGTACCTGACCGGGTGAGGCGGGGGGATAAGGTCTATAAGGTCACGGAGTGATCGTCCGAATCAGGTTCGCCATCTCAATGGCGCTTTCCGCCGCCTCAAAGCCGGCGTTGCCCATCTTTGCCCCCGCTCGCTCGATAGCCTGCTCCAGTGTGTCGGCGGTGACCACACCATAGGTTACCGGCACTCCGGTCTGCAAGCCAACCTGGGCTATCCCCTTGGTTACCTCGGTGGCGATATAGTCAAAGTGTGGTGTGCCACCCCTTATCACGGCGCCCAGGCAGATAACGGCGGAGTAGCTTCCCATTTCCGCCATCTTTTTGGCGATGAGCGGTATCTCGAAGGAGCCTGGGGTCCAGGCGACCTCGATGTCCTTCTCTTTGACACCGTGGCGCAGTAGCGCATCCTCCGCCCCCTTAAGAAGCCTGGCGGTGATGAACTCATTGAAGCGGGATACAACAACCCCGAACCTCAAGCCCGCGCCGAGAAGCGTGCCTTCATATTTCTTATTCAATATCTCCTCCTCTTATAAGTAAGCCTAGCCAGAGAAAACCTCGTCGCTGCTCTTGCCTAGGGTGGCATGAATATCGAAGCGAACCGCGCCCACCGACGCCCTGCCCCGCACCGCGTCGGCAATCCTGCCGGTCATGCTGTGACCAAAGCCGCCGCAGAGCTCGATTACACCACACCCCTCACCCACCAGTTGCTCTGCCTTATCGAGAGCCTGGTCCATGTTGGCCACAAATTGGATGACGAGTTCCACAAACTCCGTGCTCAGCACGCTACGGTGCTTATCGGGGTCTGCATCGGGCACTATAACCATGAAGGCCATTTTCATTGCCATGTTTCCTCTCCTTTTATAATCAGGGCTCCTGCTTCACGGTCTTCTCCAGCTCCAGAAGGTGTCCCAGCTTCCGTTGTTTGGTCTCCAGGTAGCGCAGATTGATGGGGTTGGGACTTACAATGATCGGCAGTGTCTCAACCACCCTTAGCCCGTAGCCCTCGACACCCACCACCTTCCTCGGATTGTTGGTAAGAAGGCGGATGTCCCTGAGACCGAGGTCCACCAGTATCTGAGCGCCGATGCCGTAGTCGCGAAGGTCGGCTGGGAAGCCCAGCGATTCATTGGCCTCCACGGTGTCCATCCCCTCATCCTGGAGTGCGTAGGCTGCGATCTTATTGTGCAGCCCGATCCCCCTCCCCTCCTGCCTCATGTAGAGGAATACCCCCCGCCCCTCTTCGGCGATAGCCCGCATTGCCATGGCGATCTGGTCGCCGCAATCGCACCTCAGACTGCCGAAGACATCGCCTGTAAGGCACTCGCTGTGCACCCGAACCAGCACCGGTTCCTCCCCCGATATATCCCCCTTCACCAGAGCGACATGCTCATCGGGGTCGATGGTACTGCGATAGGCGATGGCTATAAAATCGCCATACCTGGTGGGCAGACTTGCCTGGGTCACCCGGCTAACCAGCCTCTCATGGCGCCGGCGATAGGCGATTAGATCAGCAATGCTCACCACTTTAAGCCCGTGCTCTGCGGCAAAGGCCTCGAGCTCAGGGAGACGAGCCATGGTGCCGTCTTCATTCATGATCTCGCAGATGACGCCGGCGGGGTATAGTCCGGCGAGTCTTGCCAGGTCAACGATAGCCTCGGTATGCCCCACCCTCACCAGCACTCCCCCCTCCCTGGCGCGCAGCGGGAAGGTGTGGCCGGGGCGAGCCAGGTCATCGGGCTTGGTCGCCGGGTCGAGCACCGCCTTGATGGTTGCCGCCCTATCATGGGCGGAGATGCCGGTGCTAACCCTGTGTTTCGCCTCTATGGATACGGTAAAGGCGGTCTCATGCTTTGAGGTATTCTCCCCAACCATCATGGGGATGCTCAGCTCATCCAGCCGCTCCCCGAGTACGGGCAGACAGATGAGCCCGCGACCATGCTTCGCCATGAAGTTGATGGCATCCGGGGTGACCTTCTCCGCCGCCATGGCCAGGTCGCCTTCATTCTCGCGAGCCTCATCGTCGATTATTATTACGAACCGTCCCGCCTTTATGTCCTCGATCGCCTCCGGGATTGTTGCGAGTCCCATTTACCATCTCCTTTTTAAACCGTCAGCAAACTCTACACACTGCCTTTTATTTATTATTGCTAACAACTGCTGCCTGCTTTATCACGCCAGAAAGCCGTGCTCGGCCAGAAACTCCTTCGTTATCCCCGTGTCCCCCTCCCTCAGTCGCTCCACATACTTGGCGATGATATCCACCTCCAGATTCACCGTATCCCCGGGCCTCCGCACACCGAGGGTGGTGTTCTCCAGCGTATATCTTACCAGCGAGACACCGAACGAGGTAGAATTACATTGTACCACAGTCAGGCTCACCCCATCCACCGCGATGAAGCCCTTCTCAACCACATACCTCATTATCTCCGGACGTGCTTCAAATTTCAAGAGGAGCGCCCCCCCCTGCGGGGTCACCGAATGAACCCGGCCCACGCCATCGACATGCCCCTGGACGAAGTGCCCGCCGAAGCGTCCGCCCACCGCCAGGGGGCGCTCCAGGTTCACCCCATCGCCGGAGTGAAGCGCCCCCAGGTTGGTGCGCC
>DATKYK010000033.1 GCA_035528575.1 Dehalococcoidia bacterium
ACCGTAGGATAAATCTAATATCTTCTTTACGGCGAAGGTCATCTCCTGAGGAAATACCTCGTCCTGTGGCCTGAGATAGCGAGAAATCGCAGTATCGTAAGTGGCAACGTGCTGGAAGGCCTTCTCAGCTAATTTCCTTCGCTCCGATATGACTATTTCACCGGAACTCATTTTCTGCAGTATTGGGGCGTAGTCTGCAGGGTCGACCACCACAAGGACGTGGGGGAAATTTTTGGCAGCGGCACGGATCATGGTTGGTCCGCCTATATCGATATTCTCCAGGGCTTCGGATAGGGTCACTCCATCTTTGGACACAGTCTGTACGAATGGGTATAGGTTGACCACTACCATGTCGATGGGGGTGATTCCTTTTTCCGATAGTTGTGTCATATGGCTCTCCAGGTCTCTTCGAGCGAGGATGCCACCGTGTACCACGGGGTGAAGAGTCTTCACCCGGCCGTCGAGGATCTCAGGAAATCCGGTCATTTCACCCACGCCACGCACAGGCACTCCTGCTTCCTCCAGTGCTCTCTTGGTGCCGCCGGTGCTGAATATCTCCACACCCAAATCATTTAGCCCGCGGGCAAAATCTACCAGCCCTGCTTTATCCCAGACACTTAAAATAGCGCGCACTGTTACCCCCTAATTATGATATAAAATTTCAATTGTCATCCTGCGATGTTAGTGAAATGTTTTTAGATTCTTCGCTTCGATCCGAGTTATCCAAGGGTATAAGATGCACTATATGACTACCCGCTTCCCCTCCTTTTGCTTTATCACCTCGCCGATGAGCCTGGCGCCCGGTATCTCTCTGATTAGCATGGCCGCGTCTCCGGGGGCAGTAACTACGGCCATGCCTATACCCATGTTGAACACGCGGTACATCTCTTGGTCATCGATGTCGCCCTTTTTTTGAATCAAAGAGAAGATAGGCGGGGCTTCCCAAGCCCCCCGCTCGATTATAGCCGCTAGGCCCTTTGGAAGGATACGGGGCAGGTTTCCCGGCATGCCACCTCCGGTGATATGGGCAAGCCCCTTGATTTGAGGAAGCAACGGGTTGAGCGATAGATAATAGCATCGATGGGGCTCCAGTAATTCCTCTCCCAGAGTACGATTGAGTTCGGGAAAGAACTGGTTCAGACATGAGGGGTTTTCATTAATCTGGAATATCTTCCGCACCAGGGAATAACCATTGGTGTGGAGGCCGCTCGAGGGTAGGCCGATAATGGTATCACCAGTATTTATCGAACTCCCATCGATGATGTTTCTTTTTTCTACCACACCAACGATGAACCCAACAAGGTCGTATTCCCCTTCGGGGTAGAGCCCCGGCATCTCGGCGGTCTCGCCGCCTATCAGAGCGCAACTCACCTCGGCCAATGCATGAGCCATCCCTTCGATAATGCTTTTCAGGGTCTTAGGGATCAGCTTGGCCATGGCGACATAGTCCTGGAAGAAGAGGGGAGTAGCGCCGCAGGTCAGGATATCGTTTACGCAGTGGTTTACCAAGTCCATGCCTATAGTATCATGCTTATCCAGGGCACAGGCAATCTTCAGCTTTGTGCCCACCCCGTCGGTGCTGGAGACAATAACCGGCTCCTTATATCCCTTGAGCTCAAAGAGCCCACCAAAAAAACCGAGGTCACCTATGACCTCGGGAGTAATTGTGGCATGTGCCTGTTTGCGTGCAATCTTTACTATTGTGTCTGCAGCATCGATGTCCACACCTGCGTCTCGATAGGTTCCTCTCTTGGCACCCAAGAATCACTCCTTGAGAGGCTCCAGAGCCAGCTTATCCATACCTAGCTGCACCGGCACCGGATAATCGCCGGTGAAACAGGCGAGACAGAATAGCTCCCTGGGAAGAGCAATCGATTCGATGAGCCCTTCCATGCTCAGGTAGCCAAGAGTGTCAGCGCCGATAAACTGGGCGATCTCGGGGACCTCTTTGTAGGCGGCAATTAGTTCCCAACTGCTAGCCATATCCACCCCAAGGAAGCAGGGGTGCCGAATTGGTGGTGCGCAGATGCGCATATGTACCTCCTTAACGCCACCTCGCCTGAGTAGAGAGATCACCCGCGGTGTAGTGGTGCCCCTGACGATGCTATCATCAACCAGCACCACACTCTTTCCCTCCAGCCTCTCCGGCATTGGATTGAACTTGAGTTTAACGCCAAGCTCCCTGATTCGCTGATCGGGCTCGATGAAGGTGCGTCCGACGTAGCGATTTTTTAACAGCCCCTCCGTAAAGGGGATGCCCGACGCCTGGGAGTAGCCAATACCGGCGGTGGTGGCCGAGTCTGGGACTCCGATCACCATGTCGGCAGCTACCGGGTACTCTTGGGCAAGCTTTGCCCCCATTGCCTCCCTCGCCGAATAGACACGGCGCCCGGCGATCAGGCTATCGGGTCGGGCGAAGTAGATGTATTCGAAAATGCATAAGGCCCGCTTTGTGGTGTTTCTCCTGTCCTTGTAACTTCGTAGCCCTTTGGTATTAATGACCACTATCTCACCTGGCTCGATATCACGTATGAATTGAGCCCCGATATGGTCCAGGGCACAGCTTTCCGAGGAGAGCACCCAACCACCATTGAGTTTACCTAGGCAAAGGGGGCGAACCCCGAGCGGGTCGCGAACCCCGTATAGAGCATCCTCGGTCAGGAGAACAAGGGAATAGGCACCTACCAGCCTCTTCATAGCATGTCGGATCCGCTCGGCCCATGTCTTTCTGGTAGAGGAGAGAATCAGGTAGGCGATAATCTCAGAGTCTGTGGTGGTGGTGAAGGTATAGCCCTGCTCCTCAAGCTGCTGGCGCAACTCTCTGACATTTACGATGTTGCCGTTGTGCCCCAGGGCGAGCCTGCCTGCTGGGCCCTCGACCACAATGGGCTGGGCGTTACCGGCACGGCTGGAGCCAGTGGTAGAATACCGATTATGTCCGATGGCTATGTCGCCACCGAGTTGGCTCAGTACCCTCTCATCGAAAGCCTGAGCTACCAAACCCATCTTGGTGTGCACATGAATCTGCTTCCCATCGGCGGTGGCGATGCCAGAGCTCTCCTGGCCACGGTGTTGGAGGGAGTATAGACCAAAGAAGGTGAGCCTGGCTACATCATCGCCCGGTGCATAGACCCCGAAAAGGGCGCAGCACTCTTTCATGCGTCTTTTTATTGACCCCTATACTTATTATAGCCCCTTCTCTTAGACAGGGTCAATCTATAAAGTTTCGGGCGGTGAGCCAGTTTAGCGCGCAATCCATTGCCCGCTCCTCAAGGCGAAGCCGGTGCCCGGCCCCATCTATCATCATGATCTGCTTGGGTTCACCCGCCCGCTCATAGAGTTCCCGGGCGCTCGAGGGGTACACTACGTCGTCCTGTGTACCATGGATAATAAGTAGCGGTCTCGGTGAAATATTTTCGATCCACTCAATGGGTTTCACCTTGTTAAAGCCAGCCATCCAATCAGCTACCGATGGCGGAAAACCACTGTCCTTGATGATACCGGCATGGCGAAATTGCGCGATGGCGGAATCTGCGCTCTGGCTGTCGTCAGCGAAATGAAAATAGGTGGGGCAGGCACAGATTATGACGGAGCAAACCCTAAAGTCCTGGGAGGCAACATATACGGATACAGCAGCGCCAGCGCTAAAGCCCATGACGGAAATTCTGCCTATATCCACCTCACTCCTGTGGCAAAGATAATCAAGCGCAGCCACCAGGTCCCGGGTCCACCCGGCAATATCGAAGTTGCCCTCGCTATCGCCTGTCCCCCTGAAGTTAAATATGGCAGTTAAAAACCCGTTCCGAGAGAACCTTTGGGCAAGAGCTGGATAGCCTGGATCGCCAAGGTCAGGGGGACCACCCCTAGGAATGCCGTGGCACAGGCATAGAGCGGGTACAGGTTTCGAATACTGCGGATATGGAATATAGACCTGGCCCCTAAGTTCAATGCCATCCGATTGGAAAGATATAAACTGGTGCTGCATCGCTACACCTTCAATAGAACGAAAAACTCGCGGTTTCCCGACGCCCCCGTGATGGGAGATGGGGTAAGCCCGATGAGCCTAAACCCTTTTTCGCATTCCCTGCTCATACTTTGTTCGCTCTCACCCACTTCCACCCCACACCATTCGATAGCCCAGGAGATAAATCTCCCCAGGGCGCGGGCGTGAAGCAAGGGATCCTTGACCAGTCCTCCCCTGCCCACTTGAGCCCGTCCTAACTCAAACTGGGGCTTCACCAGGCAGATTAAATTACCCTCTGGCTTTACCAATTTAGTAACATTGGGCACTACCTTCTCCAGGGAGATGAAGGATAGGTCTACGGTCGCCAGATCGACCGGTTCGGGCAGTGCGAAGGGATAGCGAGCGTTCAACCGTTCCATGATAACCACCCGGGGTTCTACCCTCAATCGGTAGTCTAGCTGTCCATAGCCAACATCGAGGGCATATACCCTGCTCGCCCCACGTTTCAGCAGACAGTCGGTGAATCCCCCGGTTGATGCGCCGACATCGAGAGCCACCAGTGAACTGACATCTATGTGAAACAAATCCAGGGCATGGGCTAGCTTAATGCCCCCTCTGCTCACGAAGGGAGGCTTATGGCGCAGGCGGATGAGGACATCCTCGCTCACCTGGGTGGCTGGTCTGTCGATTACCCTCTCATTGACCAGAACATCGCCTGCCATAATCAGGGCGTTTGCCTTGACCATGCTCTCTGTCAGTCCGCGTTCTACCAGAAGCAGATCGAGACGACGCTTCATCAGGTTTAGCATAAGCCTCACTGGGGTAACAGTCAAGGATTTGTGCCCTGGCAACGCTGGAATAGGGTCATAATTAGGTCTTCGCCATCGCTGTAAAAATGTCCATACTTAAGGCACCGCCAGCGCTTGCGCTGTTGCCCAAGATAGATCCTTTTACCATTGCTCTAGCTATTGAGCAACTTCCTTATTTTGCCCTTACAATGGCTAAAAACGTATATGCGTCCACAACAAGGGCAGGGCACTCTTTTGGGTCGCCCCTCTACCTCAACTACGATGTCTCCACCCCCCCACCTCACCTCCCTTGCATCATACTCTTTATCCCAAATTCGAATACTGATCTCGTTCAGATAGATAGGTGACACCACATGGATTATGAAAGGGTTGTATAATGGCTGCACTATGAGCGTATATAGCAGCGTGATCCCCGGGGCCAGACGCCTGGCGGGTCTTGGGGTAGAGCTATCTAAACCAGCCAGGCAGAGACTCAAATGGTTTGACTACTATAACTCACATGGTCACAATGCTCGCCTCACCTGCCGGTATTTCGGGATCAGCCCCCAGACCTTCTACCGCTGGAAGAACCGCTACGATCCCCTTTACCTGCAAAGCTTAGGGGATCGCTCACGCCGGCCTAAGCACCTGCGCCAGCCTACCTGGTCGATAGAGCTAGCCCAGGCAGTGCTAAGGTTAAGGGAGGAGTACCCCCGCTGGGGCAAGGATAAGCTGGTGATACTCCTGCGGGAGCAGGGCTGTCAGGTATCAACCTCCATGGTGGGAAGGATCATTCACCAACTCAAAGAGCGTGGAGTGCTCAGAGAACCTGTTAGGAACCATGTTTCTGCCCATAGGCGAGGGCTTAAGCGACCATATGCGGTGAGGAAGCCCAAAGACTATGAGGTTACTCAACCGGGGGGTCTGATCCAGCTGGATACCCTGGATATTCGGCCTCTGCCTGGGGTAGTGCTCAAACACCTTACTGCTCGGGATATAACCTCTCGCTGGGATGTAGTGGACGTCTATAGAAGGGCCACCGCCTCTACTGCCGCCCACTTCTTGGACAAACTGGAAAGTAGAGCTCCCTTCCCGCTGAAGGCCATACAAGTGGATGGAGGTTCTGAGTTTGAGGCTGTCTTTGAGCAGGAGTGTCAAAGGAGAAATATCAAGCTCTTCGTATTGCCGCCACACTCACCTAAGCTCAACGGCCATGTGGAGCGGGCTCACCGTACACATGTAGAGGAGTTCTACGAGGTGACCGATAGTTCCTTCGATATTGCCGAACTGAGGGCTAAACTCCTAGAATGGGAGAGTATATATAATACTATAAGGCCACATCAATCCCTGGGCTACCTCACTCCGCTTAAGTTTATAGAACGCTGGAAAGAATCTCAAGGAAAGGAGGTCATGTGTCACTAATGTACTGGACGAGTACAAATACTTGACACATCCATCAAATAGTGGTAAATTAATAAGCTAGTGCTCAGACGCTAGCCTGACAGAGGTCGAAAGGTCATGAGGGCCGGGTCAGTAAGGCAGCTCAGCTCTAAGGCTTTCGGCCTTTAACTATGATTTGGAGGTGCATGTGCCTACCGTTAACCAACTGGTTCGTAAGGGGCGTAAGAAGGCAGGAACTAAGACCAAGACGCCGGCACTGCATTATACTTACAATGCGCTAAAGGGGCGGATGCTGCAAGTGGATGGATGTCCACAGAGGCGAGGTGTTTGCACCCAGGTCAAGACGGCAACACCAAAGAAACCCAACTCAGCATTGCGCAAGGTGGCACGCGTTCGGCTAACTAATGGGATGGAGGTGACTGCCTATATACCTGGTGAGGGTCATACCCTTCAAGAGCACTCGGTAGTCCTACTTCGGGGTGGTCGTGTAAGGGATCTGCCTGGGGTGAGGTATCACATTATTAGGGGTGCTCTGGATACAGGTGGTGTGGAGAATAGGCAGCGGGGACGCAGCAAGTATGGGACGAAGCGGCCCAAGCGCTCCGGCGGAGAGTAAAATGCCTAGAAGAGCAAGGACTACAAAAAGGGATATACCCCCTGACCCGCGGTACCAGAATGTAATGGTGTCCAGACTTATTAATAGGGTGATGACCGGGGGAAAGAAGAATACCGCGGAGCGCATCGTATATGATGCCCTCAATATTATTGCAGAGCAGGTGAAAGAGCAACCTATGGATACCCTTGAGCGAGCGGTTAAAAATGCCACCCCACTTCTTAAGGTTAAGCCGCGTCGAGTTGGTGGTGCTACTTATCAGGTGCCCGTAGAGGTGAGGGCTGATCGTGGCCTGTCTCTGGCATTACGCTGGCTCATCGAAGCAGCTCGGGGTCGTGGGGGTAAGTCCATGGCAGAGAAGCTGGCAGCGGAGGTCTTGGATGCTGCCCAGCGGCAGGGGGCCACTATTAAAAAGCGCGATGACACCCATAGGATGGCTGAGGCAAATCGGGCCTTTGTTCATTATCGATGGTGAGAAAGATGTCAAGAGTATTTAATCTGGAGCGTATCAGGAATATCGGTATCATTGCCCATATCGATGCGGGCAAAACGACACTTACCGAGAGGATACTTTACTATACCGGCCGCACCTATAAGCTGGGCGATGTGGACGATGGCACCACAGTGATGGACTGGATGGCACAGGAGAGAGAGCGGGGGATAACAATTACCGCTGCCGCTACCACCTGCCAGTGGCTGGACCATCGCATCAACATTATCGACACCCCTGGGCATGTTGACTTTACCGCGGAGGTGGAACGAAGTCTTCGGGTGCTCGATGGGGGTATTGTCGTCTTCGATGCAGTAGCTGGCGTTGAGCCCCAGTCGGAGACGGTCTGGAGGCAAGCGGATCGCTACGGTGTTCCCCGGATTTGCTTCGTTAACAAGATGGACCGCGTAGGTGCCGATTTCCACCGTACCGTAGATATGATTAGGGAGCGGCTTTGTGCAAGTGCCCTACCAATACAATTGCCACTGGGAACTGAGGACTCCTTTAAGGGTGTTATCGATCTAGTGGCGCAAAGGGTCTGGGTTTTCTCAGATGATCCGAGTAGAAGCCCCGTGGCAGAAGATATTCCTCATGATTATGAGGAAATCTCAATTAGGTATAGGGATGAGATGATAGAGAGGCTCGCCGAAAGCGACGATCAGTTGATGACTCTCTATTTAGACGGGAGAGCAATAAATAACTCAGCTATTGAAGAAGCCCTCAGGCGTGCTACCATAGCAAATAGCGTGGTACCTGTTCTTTGTGGCAGTGCCCTGAGGAACAATGGCGTCCAGCCCATGCTGGATGCCGTTGTTTCATATCTTCCCTCACCTATTGATGTGCCACCGGTGGTAGGCACTGACCCCAGGAATGGAAAAGAGCTTAAGCGCTCCCCTACCGATGGCCTTCCCTTAGCTGCCCTAGCATTTAAGGTAGTCTCCGACCCATTTATCGGCAGGCTGGTCTATTTCAGGGTTTATTCAGGGAAGATAGAGCCTGGGGATCAGATCTATAACTCCATAAGGGAGCGTCGGGAGAGGATCGGAAGATTGCTGCAGATGCATGCCAATCGTCGTGAGGAGATCAAGCTGGTCGAGGCAGGTGATATCGCCGCCACCTCGGGTTTGAAAGGCACCTTCACCGGTGACACGCTGTGTCACAGTAGTGCACCCATCGTACTGGAGACGATTCGCTTTCCACAGCCGGTGCTATCCGTAACAATCGAGCCCAAATCAAGGGTAGATCAGGATCGCCTAGACGATGCCCTGACTAAATTGGCCCAGGAGGATCCCACTTTCATTACACGATATGACGAAGAAACAGGGCAGACGATTATTTCAGGCATGGGTGAGCTTCACCTCGAGGTCATCGTAGAACGGCTGCTACGTGAGTACCAGGTAGGAGCAAATGTTGGCAAGCCCCGGGTTTCCTATAGGGAGACTATTACGGTGCCGGTAAAGGTGGAGGGCAGATTCATCAAACAGTCTGGGGGACGGGGGCAATACGGTCATGTATGGATAGAGCTTCACCCAAGAGAACGTGGGAGCGGCTTTGAGTTTGTGAACGGAATTAGAGGTGGTATTATTCCCAAGCAATACATACCGGCTGTTGAGAGAGGGATCAGTGGGGCTATGGAGGGTGGCGTTCTGGCTGGCTACCCCCTGGTAGATATCAGAGCTACACTATATGATGGGAGCTTTCATGAGGTTGATTCCTCTGAGATAGCCTTCAAGATAGCCGGTGCTATGGCGCTAAAGGAAGGGGTAAAGAAGGCCAAGCCAATGATTCTTGAGCCTGTTATGAAGGTGGAAGTGGTCACTCCGGAAGCGTTCATGGGCGATATCCTTGGAGACCTTAACTCGAGGAGGGGGCGGGTTACCAGTATCGACAGCCGTGGTGACACCAAGATAATCCGCTGCTTTGTCCCACTAGCAGAGACCTTCGGCTATGCTACCGACCTCAGGTCGATGAGCCAGGGGAGAGCAACCTTCGCCATGGAGTTACATCGCTATGAGGAGTTGTCCCAATCACTGGCTGATCAGCTTGCGGTCAAAGTGGGAGGAGTTGCCTGATGCCCAAGCAGAAAATCCGCATAAAACTTAAGGCATACGACCATCGCATATTGGATCAATCGGCAAGGCAGATCGTGGAGTGCGCGGAGCAGACCGGGGCTAAGGTGGTGGGCCCAGTACCACTGCCTACACGTATTAAAAAATTCTGTGTAATACGCTCTCCCCATGTTGACAAGGACTCCAGGGAGCAGTTTGAGATTCGCACCCACAAGCGTCTGATCGATATCCTTGAGCCCTCCTCCAGGACAGTCGATGTGCTGACACGGCTGGATCTACCGGCAGGGGTCGATATAGAGATCAAGCTTTAGGAGTTCGATAGAGCGACTCAATAGAGAACAAGGCCATAAAAGTGTGTAAAAAGCGAGTGAATAGAAAGTAAGGGCACGGATAGCTCGAAAAGATGATGCAAGGAATTATCGGGCGAAAGCTGGGGATGACCCAGGTTTTTATGGAGGATAGAACGGTAGCGCAGGTTACCGCCATCGCCGCCGGCCCGTGCCTGGTTACACAGATTAAACGGGTGGGGAAAGAGGGCTACGATGCCATTCAGCTTGGCTTTGGCGAGGCGAAACGTCTCAACTCTCCAGAGAAGGGGCATCTCAAGAAGTTAGGTATGTTTAAGCACCTCAGGGAGTTTGAGGCTGAAGATATCGCTGCTATACAGCTAGGACAGGTTGTGGATGTGAGCATCTTCAAGCCCGGCGACCTTGTCGATGTCACCGGTATCTCCAAGGGGAAAGGCTTCGCCGGAGTGGTGAAGCGTTACCATTTCGCTGGTGGCCCCAAGACCCACGGTCAATCAGACCGTCATCGCGCCCCGGGCTCCATAGGGGCAACCACCAGCCCGGGCAGGGTGTTCAAGGGGAAAAAGATGCCGGGTCATATGGGAAGTGAGCGGGTGACAGTGCGTCACCTCAAGGTGATCGAGGCGGATGCTGACCGCAACCTGCTCCTGGTTCGCGGTGGAGTGCCCGGTGCCAGAAACGGGCTGGTTACCGTCAGGAAATCGACAGGCCAAAGGGAAACCCTTGTTTAGATTTGGCATTTCCAACGCCTTCAGGAGAAAGGGTATCGCCATTTTCGCCATCCTGGGTACTGCCCTGGGCATTGCCCTGATGACGGTGTTACTCAGCATTTCAGCGGGCATGAATACGATGATAGATGACATGAAGGAGGATATGGCAACGGGCATCGCCGTATACCCAGCAGTCGACCCCCTCGGTTTCATGTTGCCCAGCAGTATAGGTATGCCCATTTCATATGCAGACGAAATACGTAATATAGAAGTCGAGAACGAGCAGGCGGTAAGTAGAGTAATCCCCCGAGTGAATTACTTTGTTGCTACTACGGATTATGACTTTGGTGATCCCATGGGTACGATTTTATATGGTGTGGACTTAGAAGAATATATGGAACCAGACGATCCATATAATCCAGACAATATTTTACCCGGTGGTCAACCCCTTACTCCTTTGAGTAGAAATGAGGTAATAATAGGTAAAGATGCCCAGAACGCTGCAACGGGAGACTATGCCCAAGTAGGTGGAACGATGGAGTTAGCCGTACGGGGCAGGGATGAGAGCATTTCTGTAATTGTAGTTGGTATATTCGAAACCGGTAATAACTTCTACGATTTCAGTCTTTTCACCGATATTAATACCGCCAGAAGTTTGATGCCAGAGGTTGTTAAGTTTTATCAAGATGGAGTAAATTTCATAGCGGTAGATGCTGTTGATGTATTTTATGTAAATGATGTCGCCGGTATCATAGTTGAACTGTTTAAGAATGAACCCGTTCAAGTCAGTACAACAGGAGCCTTGGATATACTGGATAACTTTGCAGAAATGATGGGCACCATGGAGAGCTTCCTGTGGATTATATCCCTGGTTGCGGCGATAGCCGGCGGTATCTCCATATTTATTGTCATGCTTATCTCTGTTATCGAGAGGACAAAGGAGTTCGGCATCCTCAAGGCATCGGGCTGGTCCAATAGGAACATCATCACCTCGGTGGTGGTTCAATCAGTCACCATTGGCCTGCTGGGCGCTCTGGTGGGGCTCGCCATCGGATATGGAAGTGGGCAGGGCATCGATTCCTACGTTGGAATGGACATCGCTGTTATTACGTGGGAGTTGGTGGTTGAGATATGCGCCTTCGGTATACTTGTGGGTGTAGTAGGCGGGCTCTACCCGGCAGTGCGGGCGGCGCGGGTAAGCCCCATAGAAAGCCTGAGGGCTTTGTAGGTGAGAGAATTGAGTGAGCATCGAACTGGGCAGGAGAACCACTTTGAAGTGGGGCCGGTTGAGGAGCAGCGGGCGAGCATTGTGGTTACCCAAAAGCTGACTAAAATATATGGCAGGGGGGCTACCAGGGTGACGGCGCTCAAGGGGGTGAACCTCAGGGTGAGGAGAGGGGAATTTATCGCTATACTGGGACCATCGGGAAGCGGCAAGACTACCCTCCTCAATATGCTGGGTGCTCTGGATCGCCCCACCGAGGGCAGGGTGATTATCGATCGGATGGTGACCAGCATGGTGCCGGAGCGGAGGCTTTATAAAATCCGCCGCGAGAAACTGGGCTTCATTTTCCAGACCTATTATCTGGTGCCGACCATGAACGCCCTGCAAAACGTGCTCATGCCGGTGTTACCCATAAGGAGGAACAAGCGGTATGAGAAAAGGGCTGAGAGGCTCTTGGATATGGTTGGACTTAAAGGCCGCATGCATCACAAGCCGGGCGAGCTATCTGGAGGCGAGCAGCAACGGGTGGCAATAGCCCGTGCCCTGATCCTGAATCCCTCCGTTATCCTTGCCGATGAACCCACCGGTAATCTGGATTCCAAGACGGGTGCAGACATTATCGAGCTTATGCAACGGCTAAACAGGGAGCGTGATAAAACCTTTATTATTGTGACCCATGACCGCCGCTTAGCCGATAACGCCGAAAGGGCACTGTACTTGGAGGATGGCAGGCTATCCGATATCCTCCCTGAGGAGTATTGAAATGGTGCAGGTTCCCGTTCATAATGTAAAAGGCGAGGTTGTCGACCACATCGAACTTGATGATGCCATCTTTGGGGTGTCCCAGAACGATGCGGTATTGCACCAGGCTCTAGTGATGCAGTTAGCCAATGCCCGTCAGGGCACAGCAAGTACCAAGACTCGAGCACAGGTTGCCGGCGGCGGGCGGAAGCCCTTCCGCCAGAAAGGAACCGGAAGAGCGAGGCGTGGTAGTGAAACATCACCGCTACTTCGTGGTGGGGGCATAATCTTCGGTCCCCATCCCAGGAGCTATCGTCAGGCGATGCCTAAAAAGATGCGCCGCCTCGCCCTTAGGTGCGCACTATCGGCAAAGGTGGTCAGTGGTGAAATGATCGTAGTGGACGATCTCGCCTTGAGCGAGCCCAAGACAAGGGAAATGGCCAGTATCCTAGCGGCATTAGGAGTAGGCCCCTCGGCACTTATTGTCACCGCCGAGCCCGATCTAAATGTTTATAAATCGGCGCGGAATCTTGAACGGACGAAGACACTGCCCGCCGATATGCTAAATGTCGGCGATCTACTTTCCTACCACACACTGGTGCTCACCCTGGCGGCAGTACAGCATGTGGAAGAGATGGGGACATCAAAGCTAAGGAAGCCGGTCAAGACCTCAGCACAAAATAGTGTATAGATAGTCCGCCGGGAGATGAATATGGATAGCGCGGTTATCTTTGAAGACTAGCTAAAGGGGAGTAAAAAGAAAAATGCAGGTCCTGGAAATATTGCGACGCCCCATAGTCTCCGAGAAGAGCACCGCGCTTCAGCAGCGAGATAAATACACATTTGAGGTGGCTCCAAATGCCAGTAAGCAGCAGATCAAGCAGGCGGTGGAGCTTTCGTTTCAGGTCAAGGTAATACAGGTGAATGTGATAACAATGCCCCCCAAGTGGCGTGGGCCAGGCAGAAGACGTAGCCAGACATCTCCCTGGAAGAAGGCTGTGGTCACCCTCAAGCCGGGGCAGAAGATCGAGTTCTTCGAGGGGGGATAAGGATCTATTTTATAGACTGCCCATGTCGGGCGACAGATGTGAAATGAAGAGAAGCGATAACAGTCAGTCATACTCGGAGATAACAGGTGACAGAAAGATCTTTTCACTTGTATGCCCAATTAATAAAATAAAACCGCCAGGATTACTACAAGTTAATAAATGCGATTCAGAAGCGAAATTCAAACAGGGGGAAAAGGGTGCCGCTTAAGGTATATAAACCCACATCGCCGGGGCGCAGGGGGATGACCGGTGCCACCTTTGAGGAAATTACCAAAACCAAGCCGGAGAAATCGCTACTTAAACCCTTAAGAAAGAAGGGTGGGAGAAGCAACCAGGGACGGATCACGGTACGCCATCGCGGCGGTGGTGCAAAGAGGATGTATCGCATTATCGACTTCAAGCGGGATAAGGTGGGTATCCGCGGCGAGGTGGCCTCTATCGAATACGATCCCAACCGCTCAGCGCGAATCGCCCTCATTCACTACGCTGATGGGGAGAAGCGATACATAATCGCACCTCTCGGCCTTGAGGTGGGCAAAGCCGTTATGGCAGGTAGCGATGCCGAGATAAAGATAGGCAATGCGCTGCCCCTAAAAGCCATCCCCACAGGCACAGCGATCCATAATATCGAGCTTCACCGAGGTAAAGGAGGGCAGTTGGTAAGGGGCGCCGGTGGTAGTGCCCAGCTCATGGCTAAAGAGGATAGCCATGCATTGGTAAGAATGACCTCCGGTGAGATAAGGCGAATCCATATTGAGTGCTTTGCCACAATCGGTCAGGTGGGCAATGTTGACCATCAGCATATTAATCTGGGTAAGGCGGGTCGAAAGCGGCACCTGGGGATTCGCCCCGGAGTGCGAGGCTCGGCGATGTCCCCCAATGCTCATCCCCATGGCGGGGGAGAGGGGAGATCCCCCATTGGTTTGCCCGGTCCCAAGACCCCTTGGGGAAAGCCGGCGCTGGGCTATGTAACCCGCAGAAACAAGCTCAGCAATCGCATGATAGTTAAGCGGAGGAAATGAGGTAGGCAGTTCAGGCTACCCTGTGCTATTATCGATATTTAACAGCTTGAGGTGCAGGTGAGAGGTATTAGAGATGTCTAGATCTATTAAGAAGGGACCCTATGTAGACTCCAAACTGGTAAAAAGGGTGGAGGCGCTAAATGCGTCGGGACAGAAGGCAGTATTAAAGACATGGTCGCGTGCCTCGACCATCCTCCCTGATATGATAGGACATACTATTGGTGTTCACGATGGCAGGCGTCACGTACCTATATTTATTACCGAGAATATGGTGGGGCATAAGCTGGGCGAGTTTGCCCTCACCAGAACCTTCAGAGGACATTCGGCTAAATCGGAGCGGGTAGCCACATTTAAAAAGCGGACCAAGAAGTAGGTATTTAGGCATTATGGAGGTAAAAGCTACCGCAAGATATATCAGGAAGTCGCCTCGTAAACTGCGTCCTATGGCGGATGCGATACGGGGTAGGAAGGTGGAGGATGCGTTGAATATTCTGAGATTTCTGCCTTCACCATCAGCGCGTACTGTAGCCAAGGTGGTGAAGGCGGCCGCTGACAATGCCGAGAACAACTTTGAGATGACGCCGTCGGACCTCAGGATTGTTAAAATCTTTATCGATGGGGGGCGTACTATGAAGCGCTTTCGCGCGGGACCGCGGGGACGAGCAAAACCGATCCTTAAACGCTCCAGCCATATAACCGTGGTAGTCAAAGAGGAGGAATAATTGGGGCAAAAGGTTCACCCGATAGGGTTTAGACTCGGTATAAGCAAGGATTGGCAGGCAAAGTGGTATGCCGATAAGCACTATACCGAGCTATTACAGGAGGATATCAAGATACGAAAAGCCATCGAGTCGAATTATGCTGCGGATGATATCTCGCGCGTTGAGATCGAGCGTGCTGCCAATCAGGTGACGGTAACCATCTATACGGCAAGACCAGGGATCGTTATCGGCAGAGGAGGACAGCGGGTCGATGAGATGAGGCTTATCTTGGAGCGGGTCTCTGGAAAAAGAGTGCGACTGAATATTCTAGAGATTGCGCGTCCCGAGCAGGATGCTTATCTGGTAGCAAGGGGCATCGTACAGCAGATTCTGCGGCGCATTTCACACAGGCGTGCCATGAAGCAGGCGATCTCCCGGGCTATGGACGGTGGTGCACAAGGGATAAAGGTCAAATGCTCAGGTAGGCTTACTGGTTCTGAGTATTCCAGGAAGGAGACACTGTATCGGGGGAGGGTGCCCCTTCATACCATACGGGCCGATATCGATTTTGCCATAGCTGTTGCGCATACAGCTCTGGGTTGTACCGGAGTCAAGGTATGGATTTATAAGGGCGATATCATTCCCGAGCGTGAAAAGCTCCCCATTGAAGCCCCGATAGTGGCACCCCTAGCTGACAAAGAAGGGATTGAGGAGTCTAAGCTCGAGGAGGGGGAAGAGGCTAAGGTGGAGGTTAAGGAAGATATTGTGGAAGAGGCTAGGGTGGAGGTTAAGGAAGACATTGTGGAAGAGGCTAAGGTGGAGAAGAAGCCCGCAGCAGATGGTAAAGCTAGGGCAAAGAAGAAGACCATAGCAAAGCAGAAGCCCAAGGTGGGGGAAGAGGCTAAGGTAGAGAAAGAGGCCGGTGTAAAAGAGACTACCGAGGCGGAGATCGAGGCAAAGAAGAAGACCGTAGCAAAGCAGAAGCCCAAGATGGGGGAAGAGGCTAAGGTAGAGAAAGAGGCCGGTGTAAAAGAGACGCCCGAGGCGGAGACGAAAGCAAAGAAGAAGACCACGGCAAAGCAGAAGTCCAAGGCAGAGGAGCAGGACGATTTAGAGGAACATGAGAAAAAAGAGGGATAGCAGGCTGATTAGAGGATAGGGTAATGTTACAACCGAGCCGGGTAAAGTATCGAAAACAGCATCGCGGTCGTCGCCGGGGAATGGCACACGCTGGCAATACTCTATCATTTGGCGAGTATGGACTTCAAGCCCAGGGGGCTTGCTGGCTCACTTCACGGCAGATTGAGGCGGCAAGGCGCGCCATTATTCACCATGTAAAGCGTGGTGGCAAGGTTTGGATCAGAGTTTTTCCCGATAAACCGGTAACCTCAAAGCCTGCCGAGACCCGTATGGGTAGTGGCAAGGGCGCGGTGGATCATTGGGTTTGTGTAACTAAACGGGGGAGGATCCTCTTCGAGATCGCTGGCGTTAAGGAAGAAGAGGCCCGTGAAGCTATGCGATTGGCCTCTCATAAGCTACCCATACCCACCAGGTTCTTGCGCAGGGATACCGATGTCCCGTACCAGGAGGGTTCGTAGGTTGAAGATACAGGAGATACGCGCCCTTAGTTTAGAGGATCTTAAAAAGAGGCTCAATGAGTCTTATCGAGAGCTGTTTAATTTTAGGTTTCGCCTTGCCACCAGGCAACTGCTTAATTATCATGAGATCCACAATGTAAGGAAGAGGATCGCCCGGATCAAGACCATTATGAGGGAAAAGGATCTCTCAATAGAGGAGTGAAAGCGCTTTGGTAGTGGAAGCTAACAGGAAAAGAAAAATCAGGATAGGACGCGTGGTCAGTAACAAGATGGACAAGACCGTCGTGGTGACAGTCGAATCCCATAGTGTGCATCCGCTATATAAGAAACGAGTAAGGCGAATCAATAGGTTCAAGGCTCACGATGAGCAGAATACCTGTCATATCGGTGATGTGGTGCGGATCGAGGAAACGCGCCCTCTATCAAAGGATAAATGCTGGCGGGTGGTGGAGATATTACAAAAGGGTGAGTCGGCATGATTCAGCACATGACCAGAGTGAGGGTCGCCGATAACACCGGGGCCAAGAGCATTATGTGTATTAACGTTCCCGGTGGTACTCGAAAGAGGTATGCTCGAGTGGGGGATATCATCGTAGCCTCAGTAAAGGAGGCAACGCCAGGGGGGGCAGTAAAAAGGGGTGAAGTGGTGCGGGCAGTTATCGTGCGTACCGCCAAGCCCTACCGGCGCAACGACGGTTCTTATATCAGGTTTGATGAAAACGCTGCCGTGATCCTCAGCGACAAGAACAATCCTAAAGGAACTCGCATATTCGGCCCGGTGGCTCATGAACTAAGGAATAAGAACTTCATGAAGATAATCTCACTGGCCCCCGAGGTATTATAGGATGAAGATAAAAAAAGACGACACCGTGATCGTTATTGCCGGTAAGGACAAAGGTAAAAAGGGTAAGGTTCGCCAGTCATTTCACAAGGAGGGTCGTTTGGTGGTGGAGGGTATCAACATAGTGAAGCGTCACACCAAGCCGCGAGGTACAGTTAGGCAAGCAGGCATAATCGAGCACGAGGCCAAGCTCCATGTTTCTAATGTAATGCTACTATGCCCCAAGTGTAATCATCCCGTACGCCTCGGTTCTCACATCCTGGAGGATGGCAACAGGGTGAGAGTGTGCCGCCGCTGCCAAGAGGTGATAGATTGACAACCCGATTGAAAGAGAAATATCAAAAAGAGGTCATTCCCGCCTTGATGAGCGAGTATGGCTATAAGAGCGTTATGCAGGTACCTCGCCTGGAGAAAGTAGTAATAAATATTGGACTGGGTGAGGCGACGCAACAAACCCACGCACTAGAGGCGGCGGAGAAGGACCTCGCTGCCATCACCGGTCAGCATGCCGTAATTACCAGGGCAAAGCGCTCTATTGCCGGTTTTAAGGTGCGTCAGGGAATGCCGGTTGGGATGATGGTAACATTGCGAGGAGCTCGGATGAATGATTTCCTTGATAAACTGGTAAATATCACACTGCCACGCATTCGCGACTTTCAGGGGATGCCTCGAAACTCCTTCGATGGCCGGGGTAATTACACCCTGGGATTGGTGGACCAGACTATCTTCCCTGAGATCGAATACGATAAGGTAGACAAGGTTCGGGGGCTGGAGATCTCGATAGTAAACACAGCCTGCACTAATGAGGAAGGCCAGAGACTACTTGAGCTCCTGGGAATGCCGTTCTCGAGGGATTAAAAGGGTAAAAAGAAGTTAGGGACGAGATCAATCTAGTTGCCAGAGTTCGCATTACTGGCTGGCACTGAGGATGAGAAGAGCGAGAAAATGGCAAAGTTATCGAAGGTTATAAAGGCACAACGAGAACCAAAGTATAAAGTGCAAAAAAGGAATCGCTGCAGCCGTTGTGGCAGACCGAGAGCATATATACGGCAGTTTGGGCTGTGCCGCATCTGCTTCAGGGAGCTGGCTCTCAAGGGACAGATCCCTGGGGTGAGAAAATCTAGCTGGTAAGAGGTGAAGCGATGGTTACAGACCCGATCGCCGATATGTTAACCAGGATAAGGAATGCCCTTCTTGCCAGGCACGATTTTACTCTAGTGCCTTCCTCGAGGATGAAGCTCGCCATTGCCAAGATCCTGAGGGAGGAGGGTTTTATCCATGATTATGAGGTATTGAAGGGCAAGCCGCAGCGGGTAATTAAGGTGCACCTTAAATATACGGAGAAGAAGGAGCCTGTGCTCACCGGTCTCAAGAGGGTCTCCAAGCCGGGGCTCAGGATATATGTTCAGCGGAAGGAGATCCCCCGGGTTTATGGTGGTCTTGGCATAGCCATTCTCTCTACACACAGGGGGGTGATGGTAGGGCAGAAGGCATGGCGAGAGGGGGTGGGTGGTGAGCTGCTCTGTTATATATGGTAATGGAGGAAATTGATGTCTCGCATCGGAAGGATGCCTATTCCATTGCCTCAAGGGGTTGAGGCCGATATTAAAGGAAACGAAGTGCGGGTAAAGGGTCCCAATGGGGAGCTTTGCCGCTCTTTTGACTCCGCGATCGCTATTTCCTTGAACCAGGACACGCTAACAGTCTCTCGATCCAGTGACAATCGAATTCACCGCTCGCTTCATGGTCTAACCAGGAGCCTTTTGGCCAATATGGTAGAGGGGGTTAGTAAGGGGTTTAAGAAGGAACTGGAGATCGTGGGTATCGGCTATCGTGCCCAAAAGGTAGGGGAGAAGGTGGTGCTTCAGGTAGGTTACTCTCACAAGGTAGAGATTGTCCCTATCTCTGGGGTATCGGTGAATGTCCCGGAGCCACAGCGCATCAGTGTTCAGGGTATTGATAAGCAACTGGTGGGAGATGTTGCGGCAAAGATTCGCGCCGTAAGACCTCCAGATCGATATAAGGGTAAGGGAATAAGATATGCCGGTGAGCGGGTTCGCCTCAAGCCAGGAAAATCGGGCAAGGTTGGTGCAAAACGGTAATGAGTAAAAAGGATCCCCGAGCGGCGCGCCAACGAAAACATAGCAGGGTACGGAGAAAGGTTTCGGGTACCGCCGAGCACCCTCGCCTATGTGTTTTCCGTAGCCTGAGCCATATTTATGCCCAGTTAATAGATGATAAGCTAGGTAATACCATTGTTTCGGCATCCACCCTGGACCCAGGGATAAGGTCTGAGTTAGAGGGGAAGCAGAAAGTGGCAGTCGCAGCTCTTGTAGGTAGACTGGTAGCCAGGCGGGCAGTGGAGCGGAAAATCACCGGTGTGGTGTTTGACCGTGGCGGATACAAGTATCATGGTAGGGTAAAGGCCTTGGCAGAGGCGGCTAGAGAAGGAGGCCTAGAATTTTGAAGCCGACGGATCTTGATGGAGTGTCGGTTTCGAGGCCTCAAGTAGCGGATCCTAATAGATCAGGTAGGAACGGAGTTTAGGTAATGGAAGGGATAGATCGCAGCGAGTCAACGATCAATGAGAAACTGGTTAATATAAAGCGCGTAGCTAAGGTAGTCAAGGGGGGTAGGCGATTCAGCTTTACCGCACTGGTAGTCGTAGGCGATGGCAATGGGCAGGTGGGTTCTGGATTGGGTAAAGCCAAGGAGATACCGGAAGCAATCCGAAAGGGGGGTGCTATTGCCCGGAAGCAAATGATCAGTGTACCGATGAAGGATGGAACCATTCCCTATCAGATAGTGGCCAGGTATGGGGCAGCGAGGGTACTGCTCAAGCCAGCGGCTCCGGGAACAGGGTTGATAGCTGGGGGTGGAGTACGCGCAGTGCTGGAGCTAGTCGGGATCACTGACATCCTTACCAAGTCACAAAGGAGCGCCAATAAGATAAACGTAGTGAGAGCCACTATACTGGGTCTCAGTCAGTTAAAGGATCCTCAACAGGAATTAGCGAAGCGGAAGTCGAAGGCCACCGAGGAGAAATCCAGTGGCTAAGCTGAGAGTCACCTGGGTAAAAAGCGACATTGGGTACCCTGGGGATCAGAGACGGACACTCCAGGCTTTGGGGTTTCATCGTCTCAAACAGACCGTTGAGCACGATGATTCGCCATCGATTCGCGGCATGCTTATGAAGTTAAGACATCTGGTAACCGTGGAGGAGAGCGGTGATGCAGAATAAACTGGCACCGCACCCGGGGGCGAAACATAAGATAAAGAGAATCGGACGGGGCCTCAGCAGCGGGCATGGCAGGACCGCTGGGAAGGGCTCCAAAGGGCAGAAGGCGCGGTCAGGGTATAAAGTTCGCCCAGGCTTTGAGGGAGGACAAAATCCATTAACAAAGCGCCTGCCCGAGCTGCGGGGGTTTAACAATATCTTCAGGATAGAGTATTCCACCATCAACGTGTCTCACCTTAACCGCTTTGAGGCAGAGAGCGAGGTAACGCCACAGCGACTCGTGGCTGAAGGATTAATTAAGTCATTGAAGCAGCCTGTAAAGATTCTCGGCGATGGTGAAATTAAAAAGCCCCTTACCATCCGGGCAAATAGGTTTACCCGACAGGCCAGGAGAAAGATAGAGTCTGCTGGAGGAAAGGCAGAGGAAATAGATAGTGACGCAAGAGCGAAGAGAAGGTAGACCTAAGCTGCTTCAGGCAATGATCGATGCCTTTGGTCAGGCAGACCTGAGGAAGAAGATCCTGCTCACCATTGGCCTGCTGGTAATATTCCGCTTTATAGCCCATGTCCCCGTACCCGGAGCTGATGTCGAAGCCATGCGCAGCTTCCTGGAAGGGGGAGGCGGTATCGCGGGACTGGTGGGGATGATGGACCTGTTTAGCGGGGGGGCGATGAGGAACATGAGCATAGCGGCTCTGGGGGTTTATCCCTATATAACCGCGGTTATTATAATGCAGCTCATGGTCCCGGTGATCCCTCGCCTTCAGGCAATTGCTAGAGAGGGGGACGCGGGGAGGGCCAAGATCAATCAGTACACCCACTGGCTAACCGTGCCGTTAGCAATACTCCAAGGCTACGGTCAGCTAATAATGCTACAGGGACAAGGTATATTCCCTCCCGGTAGTGTTGGCCTCTCCGGGGATGCGCTTTTGCCCACTATTACTATGGTGCTGGCATTTACCGCAGGAACCATGTTCCTCGTCTGGCTCGGGGAATTGATCACCGAATATGGAATCGGTAATGGCGTTTCCATGATAATCTTTGCTGGTATCGTTTGCACCCTGCCTGAGATGCTTGGGCGAGGCTACCTGGCTGGTGGAGAGCTGTGGGGGTTATTCATTTTCCTCGGTTTAGCTCTGGCCATTCTGGTCACCATCGTTATTTTTAACGAGGCACACCGCCGCATTCCGGTGCAGTATGCCAGGAGCCTGTATCGCGGGGGACGGATGTATAGGCAGTCCGGCGGTACCCATATCCCGATCAGGGTAAACTCAGCAGGGATGATCCCTGTGATCTTCGCCATGGCGCTACTTATCTTCCCCGGGGTGGTCGCCAGCTTCTTCGCAGACCCCACTGGGGGTGGCTTCGCCAATACTATTGTAAATCTCTTCTCGCAGGATAGCGGATTTTATTGGGCAATGTACTTTTTCCTGGTTATGAGCTTCACCTTCTTCTATGCCATGATAGTATTTCAACAGCAAAACCTGGGGGAGACACTGCAGCGGCAGGGGGCTTTCGTGCCAGGAATTCGCCCCGGTAAAACCACCCAGCAATACCTTAACCGGATTATCACCAGGATCACCTGGGCTGGCGCACTGTTTCTAGCCTTTGTAGCGATCTCGCCATTTATTCTTCAAAACATAACTGGCGTTCAGGTCCTGGTATTGCCAAGCATCGGTATGCTAATCGTAGTGGGCGTGGCCCTGGATACCATGAGGCAACTGGAGGCCCAACTCATGATGCGTCGCTATGAGGGTTTCCTCAAGTAGGTAGTGCACGGCATGCGTTCTGTTCTTCTGGGTGCACCGGGATCGGGTAAAGGAACACAGGCGGGAATTATTTCTGATAGGCTGGGTATAGTCCATATTGCCTCTGGCGATTTGTTTCGTGAGGCAGCGAGCAGGGGTGATGAGATAGGGAGACAGGCAAAACACTACATGGAAAGAGGGCTCCTAGTCCCTGACGAGATAACGATCAGGATGATCCTGGAACGTATTTCAGCCGCTGATTGCGCCGAAGGCTTTATCCTCGATGGCTTCCCTAGAACCCTGGACCAGGCAAAGGCTCTGGATATGGCACTGAGAGAAAGGGGGGAGGCTATCGACAAGGTGTTATATATCAGGGTTGCTACGGATGAGTTGGTGAGGCGCTTGAGCGGCCGGTCTATCTGTAGAGGCTGTCAGACGCCTTATCACGAGGTGTCATCGCAGCCCAAGGTAGCGGGGATATGTGACCTTTGCGGGGGCGAACTCTATCAGCGCCCCGACGACTTGCCCCAGACGGTGAGAAAGCGAATTGAGGTCTATTTTACTGAGACGGCACCGCTCATTGACTATTATAGGAAAGCGGCTAAACTGGTTGAGATCGAGGGAGAGGGAGAGATCGAGGAGATCGGCGAGAGGCTCATTGACGCCCTCCCCCATGGTTGAAATGGGAATAATCATTAAGTCGTCACACGAAATCGACACCATGAGAAGGGCGGGGAGGATAGTGGCAAACATACTTGATGTATTGAAGAGGAAGATTGAACCTGGTATTATCACTGAGGAATTGGATGCCATAACTGTACACGAACTGAGCCGGCATGGCGCCACAGCATCCTTCAAGGGGTATCGTGGCTTCCCTGCCAGCTTATGCGTCTCAGTTAATGATGAGCTTGTCCATGGCATCCCGGGAAAGCGCGTTCTTAAGGATGGGGACATCGTATCTCTGGACTTTGGCGCGATGTTTCAGGGCTTTCAAGGCGATGCTGCGATCACCGTGGGGGTAGGTCAGATCAGCCCACAGGCACAGAAGCTAATAGAGGTAACCGATGGAGCGCTGAGTGCAGGTATCGCCAATGCCCGAAGTGGAGCCCGTTTAGGGGATATATCGGCGGCCATCCAGTCATTTGCAGAGTCACGAGGGTTCTCGGTAGTGCGTGAATATGTGGGGCATGGTATCGGCCGAAGTATGCACGAAGACCCTCAGATACCAAATTACGGTTCGCCGGGACAGGGACCGCTCCTCAGTAAAGGGATGACACTGGCTCTGGAACCGATGGTGAATGCTGGCGGATGGCGTACCAGTGTGGCTGGTGATGGGTGGACCGTTATCACCGCCGATGGTAGCCTCTGCGCGCATTTCGAGAATACTATTGCCATAGCCGACGATGAGGCAGAGATACTCACCAGTCTTAATTAGGCATCAGGATATGGGTAAGAAGGAAGCTATCGAGGTCGAGGGGAAAGTGGTTGAGCCTCTGCCCAACACCATGTTCCGTGTTGAGCTCGCTAATGGGCATAAGGTGCTGGCCCATATATCGGGAAAAATGAGAATACACTACATCAAGATACTTCCCGGTGATAAGGTGCTGGTGGAGCTTTCTCCCTACGACCTGACCAGGGGGAGAATTACCTATCGTTTTAAATAGATTGTTGTTTGGTGCAAGGAGAGAAGCATGAAGGTGCAGGCTTCAGTTAAGCGGCGATGTGAGAAGTGCAAGGTCATCAAGCGAAAGGGAGTGGTGCGGGTTATCTGCGAGAACCCAAGGCATAAGCAGAGGCAGGGGTAGTTGTCTTTTCGCGCAAGGTAACCGCTGGGGAAAATAGGGGCGAAACGAGAGGGATGAAAAGATGGCAAGGATAGCAGGGATAGACCTTCCCAAGGACAAACGAATCGAGATTGGATTGTGCTCTATATACGGTATTGGGCTCTCCACTAGCCAGAGAATCCTGGCGCAAGCTGAGGTCGACCCTGATACCAAAGCCAAGGATCTTAGCGAAGGGGACGCAAGCCGGATCAGGGAGGCCATCGATCGTGATTACGAAGTAGAAGGGGAACTGAGGCGGAAGGTCAATCTCAACATTAAGCGGCTTATCGAGATCGGTAGCTACCGTGGCATTAGGCATCGCCGTGGGTTGCCGGTTCATGGTCAGCGTACTCGGACCAATGCCCGAACCAAAAAGGGTGCACGCAAGACGGTTGCCGGACGTCGCCGCACCGTGACAAGGAAGTAAAGGAGCACTATGGCAGATAAGAAGAAACCAACCCGGGTTAAAAGAAGGGAGAGAAAGGCCGTCCCCAAGGGTCTTGCCTATATCCAATCTACCTTCAACAATACCATCATTACACTTACCGACCCTTCGGGCAATGTCATCGCATGGGGGAGTTCGGGCACCGCTGGTTTTAAAGGATCGCGCAAGGGAACTCCCTATGCCGCGCAGCTTGCTGCCGAACAGACGGCGAGGAAAGGGATGGAGCATGGAATAAAACAGGTTGAGGTCTATGTGAAGGGACCGGGGAGTGGGCGTGAAGCGGCCATCCGCTCCCTGCAGTCGGCAGGCCTCACTATTACCGGGATCAGGGATGTAACCCCCATCCCTCACAATGGCTGCCGCCCCAGAAATAGGAGGAGGGTATGAGTAAAACAATTAACAGAATGCAGGGTGCCTATGTCCTCTAATACTATACTGAAAAAGGAGTGGAGTTAAAGATATGGCTCGCTATACCGGACCAGCTTGTCGGCTCTGCAGAAGGCAGGGTGAGAAGCTGATGCTAAAAGGGGAGCGTTGCACCAGCAGAAAGTGTGCTTTAGAGCGTCGTAGCCTGCCCCCAGGGCGGCAACGACCGCAACGTCGAAAAATATCTGACCGCGGCCTCCAACTGAGGGAGAAGCAGAAGGCAAAGCATATATATGGAATTTTAGAAAGGCAGTTTCGCAAGCATTTTGCTGAGGCTGAGAAGCGACCAGGGGTCACCGGCGAAAACCTGCTCCAGATTCTGGAGATGAGGCTTGACAATGTGGTATACCGCCTGGGTTTCGCTGACTCGCGAAGGCAGGCTCGCCAGATAGTTCGTCACAGGCATATTAGCGTTAATGGACGTAGGGTGGATATCCCTTCTTACATGGTCAAGTCGGCGGATATGATCGCATGGAGGGAAAGTGGCATATCAACGGAGTACTATAAGCGGATGGCCCAGCAGATTGGAGATAAGATAATACCCGAGTGGCTGAGCCTAGACCGAGAAAAGCTCTGCGGCCAAGTCCTGGCCCCGCCCAACCGTAGCAATATCGACCTTAGCATCAACGAGAAGGTTATCGTTGAGTATTATTCCCGATAGTTATTGGAGGTAAACGCTTGTCCGAAATCGTGAATCCCCAAATAGAATGTGCCGAGATCTCTGATAAATATGGCCGCTTTATTACCGAGCCTCTTGAGAGAGGTTCTGGTATTACCATCGGAAATGCCATGCGCAGGGCACTGCTAAGCTCACTACCTGGTGCCGCGATAACGCAGGTCAGTATCGAGGGGGTTCAGCATGAGTTCTCCACCGTACCACACGTGAAGGAGGACACTATAGAATTCATGTTGAATGTTAAGAAGATCAGGCTCCGTCCCCTCTCATCTGCTGGGGGAAAACTGAACCTGAGAGCCGAGGGCGAGGGTAACGTTTTAGCCGGTGATATCGAGCCCTCGGCCGAGTTCGAGGTGGTGAATCCCGATCTTCACCTGGCCACCCTGGATTTCCCCGAGGCTAAGCTGATCGTGGAATTCAATGTGGAACAGGGCAAAGGATATCGGCCGGCAAGCCAGGGCTACCAGCCTGGAGGCTATGGCGATGGTCTTCCCATCGGGGTACTTCCCCTGGATGCAATCTTCACCCCCGTGCGCAAGGTTAATTACAATATCGAGACCATTAATATGGGGCAATTCAGCTACGAGAGATTGGTCCTCGATGTATGGACCGATGGCACTATATCACCAGTTGAAGCGTTAAGCCGTAGCGCTCAGTTATTAATCGGACAGTTCCAGCTATTCTATGAACTCGATAAACTCCCGTTACGGGTCGGAGAAAAACAGCCTCGTCTCCCAATCCCTCTGGAGCAATATAATATGCCTATTGAGGAGCTTGGCCTTTCCGTGCGTACTTCTAACTGCCTGAAGCGGGCTGGTATCACAAAGGTAGGGGAGGTGTTTGATAAGAGCGAGCAAGAATTGCTTAACATAAATAATTTCGGAAAGAAGACGCTGGAGGAGTTGATGGAGCAACTCAGGGCGAAGGGTCTAGTTTCGGAGGATAGTGAGGAAGAGAAGTGGGACAAGGCAGAGGATGAGGCAGCGGAGGATGCGGCGATGCAAGACGAACCAGCGGAGGGTTTTTAGCAAATGAGGCACCACGTTGCCGGCAGAAGGCTATCCAGGCCAACAGGCCACCGGGTTACAATGTATCGAAACCTGGTAACCGACCTTTTGAAATATGGAAGGATAGTGACCACCGAGGCCAAGGCGAAAGAGGTTCAGGGTATGTCAGACAGGATAATCACCTTGGGAAAGGGAGGCAGCCTGCATAACCGCCGTCAGGCTCTGGCCTTTGTAACCGATAAGGATGTGGTAGCAAAGGTGTTCAATGAACTTGCCCCTAGATATGCCCAGCGTCCGGGTGGCTATGCCCGGATAACTAAACTTGGACCCCGTCTAGGAGATGGAGCACCAATGGTGCAACTGGAATTGGTGGAGTAATCATGAATATCGCCCTTGTCGTGGAATATGAAGGCACCAGATACCATGGCTCCCAGATTCAGCCAATTGTGCCCACCATCCAGGGTGAGCTTGAGCGCGCCCTAATGGTGGTTACCGGAGAGGAGATTCGCACTTCATATGCTGGCCGTACCGACCAGGGGGTTCACGCCAAAGGGCAGGTAGTTGCCTTTCACACAGATTCCCCACTCCCCCCAAACACCATCGCCCGCGCGCTGAACCATTATCTGCCAGATGATATTGCCATTAGAAATTCTTATATGGTAAACGATGATTTCGACCCGCGGAGAGATGCCTTGAGCCGGGAGTACTGCTACTACATCTGGAATAGCCGGAACCCTTCCCCTCTCTTGAGGCGGAGTGCCCATTTTGTTCCCAAGCCCCTCGAGATTGCGGCGATGAACGAGGCTTGTCAGGCTATTCTGGGGACACATGATTTCGCCCCTTTTGCCAGCTACCTCAACGGTAATAGAAATACGGTGCGTACCGTTCATAAGGCGATGGTAACGAGTGAGGGCGATCTGGTTAGCTTCCACTTGGTGGCTAACTCCTTCTTACCCCATCAGGTGCGTAATACAACGGGTGCCCTGGTGAAGGTGGGGCTGGGAAAGAGCGATGTGGCAACCTTTTATGAGATTCTTAAGTCAAAAAAGCCAGCTACAGCGGGGCCTACTCTACCACCACATGGGTTGTGTCTTTTGAAGGTTAATTACCCTGGAGGGATAAAGTGAAGACCTATAGCACAAAATTATCAGATATCACGCACCAGTGGCATGTTTTCGATGCCACAGGAAAGACCCTGGGGCGACTGGCATCAGAGGTGGCCACTCTGCTCCAGGGCAAACATAAACCAATATATGCCCCTCACCTCAATACCGGCGACTTCGTCATCGTGGTAAATGCGGCCAAGGTCAGGGTGACCGGTAAAAAAGCACAGCAGAAGCTCTATTACCGTCATTCCAATTATCCAGGCGGGCTTAGAAGCACCACCTTTGCCCATATGATAGAGACGCACCCCACCCGGGTAATCGAATCGGCCGTGAAGGGGATGATTCCCCACAATCGACTGGGACGTGATATGATGAAGAGGCTAAAGGTCTATCCGGGAGATGCACACCCCCATCAAGCTCAGGTGGAGGGATCGAAGGTAAAGGACATTCAAGAGGAAATTACTAAAAAGGGGACGTAGTTGAACGATAAAGGCTACTTTTACGCTACGGGAAGAAGGAAAAATGCAGTGGCTCGGGTGAGGCTGTTTTTCGGAGCGGGTGCCATCGTGGTAAATGGCCAGCCGTATGAGAAGATATTGCTTTCGGAGAGGTTTAGGAAAGCGATCCTGGAGCCGCTTTTGGTGACCGACAGCCTGGAAAGGTTCAGCGTTAGCGTTAAGGTGACCGGTGGTGGCTATGCCGGGCAGGCTGGAGCTATCCGGCACGGTATTGCTCGTGCCCTGGTGGTGGCTGATGAGAGCCTGCGTCCACTACTTCGCAGTTACGGACTGCTTACACGTGATGCTCGCGTCAAGGAACGAAAGAAACCTGGACTGGTCCGTGCCCGCAAAGCAAAGCAATACACCAAGCGATAATATCTCAGACGCTCCTGGGAAGCCCCAGTCCCCTCTCTGCAATGATGTTACGCAGGATCTCCGAGGTACCCGCAGCAATAAGCATGCCAGTTGAGTTCATATACATATCTGGCATCATGCCTCCAAGGGGAGCCCATTTTGAGCCTATCCACAGCTGCCCATAGAGTCCCATTATCTGAGTTCCCACATTGGTAATCCGCTGAAGTGTTTCAGAGGCGAACACCTTAATCACAGGAGCTTCATAACCGGGTAACTCCCCTTTTATTTGTTGGCAAACGATGCTATAGCTAATCACGCGGGCAATCTCGACCTCAATGGCCAGCTCCGCGAGTTCCTGCCTTATTAAGGGGTCTTTCCCCAGGGGCTGCCCGTTAACCTTGATTTCCCTGGCAAAGCTCACCAGTTCCTCGATGAGCCGCCGGGCGACACCAGCGAACATAACGCCCATGGTCCTCTCGAAAGCCATGGCAATCATAGTATGATACCAGCCGCGATTCTCCTCACCTATCAAATTACTTTTGGGGACATGTACATCATCAAAAAAGACCTCGTTAAAAAAGCTATGCCCGGCCATGTTTAAAAGGGGGCGCACTGTGATGCCCCGGGTCTTCATATCGACAAGGAGGAGGCTGATGCCGTGGTGCTTTTTAGAGGCATCGGGATCTGTCTTAACCAGCAGCCAGCCCCAATCGGCAATGTGAGCAGCGCTGGTCCATACCTTCTGCCCATTGATGACGTACTCATCCCCCTGCAGTACAGCACGGCACATCACATTGGCCATGTCCGAGCCAGCGCCGGGCTCACTATACATGGTGCACCACCATTTCTCCCCGGCGGCCAGTGGCGGCAGGTGTTCATTCTTCTGTTCCTCGGTTCCCATAAGAAGCAGGGTGGGGCCAACCCAGGTTATCCCGCCGACGCCCATATCTATGCCGGGCAATAGGTGATAGGCTGCCTCCTCTTTAAATATCATGTGCTTAATTGGAGAGACCTCCAGTCCGCCGTATTCTTTGGGCCAGTTCATGGCAAGCCATTTCTTTTCCCCCAGCCTCCTTGCTACCTGCCTGGTTAATTCAAAGTTCTGGGGATCAAACTCGGTCTCCAGATCTCCCCAATATCCTGATGGCAATGGAAGTTCCTGCTTGATAAAATGTTGCACCTCACGGCGAAATGCTTCTTCCTCTGGGGTAAATCTAAAATCCACAGCGGCACACCTTCCTGCAGAAACGCTTTCTAATCGAATTAATGACTATATCTCGGCCCTCGCAAGTCGTCCCTTAATGTAATCGATGGCAGCCACTGGGGAGGGATCAACCCCATTAAGTAGTGCCAAGTAGTAGCTTACGTAGTCGCCAAGCAGCACCGCGCTCATCATCTGGCTCAGTGGGCTCTCCCCTTTAGTCTCCACCACTTCATGGTCGACCCCGGCATCGTTGAGGAGATCAGCGGTGACCTCATAGCGGATTAGGATGCGGGGGTGAAATAGGGCAGAGCGCAGCATTATCACGAAGGCCTTCTGATTAATCCATGCGGGATATCTATAGCCGACTATAGCATTGTGGTTCAGCTCAGGAAAGTATTCAGCGAAAGCCCATACCTTGCTGCATTCGTTTAACTGGGTCTTCCAGCGAAAGGCTACCTTAGAGAGGATACCTGCCCCATAGATAGTCACCAAACGCCCCGAGAGCCTGACAGCTAGCTGCTTGGCACGGTTCGCCTCGAGCGGGATGCTCCTATCAAGATTTAGTGCCAGCTCCTCTAGAACCCTTACAGTTTCATCTACATCGTGCGGCTCGATAGTGATAAGCCCCAGCTTCTTAAAAAAGGCCAGGAGCGAAAAGAAGCTGTAGCCGAAGGCAACGCGGGGCTCAGCTTTATAGTGGAAGGTAAATACAGGAATGCCCTTTTCTAAAGAGAGGGTCTTTAATCTGCCTCCGGTTGTGATCGCCAACTTCTTGGCGTTTGTCTGCAGAGCTTGGGAAAAGGCAGATAGCGTCTCCTCGGTGTCACCGGAATAGCTGGAGGCTATGACTAGGGTCCGCTCATCTACTAATTGTGGTAGATTGTAGTCCCGATGCACCAGAACGGTAGCTTTACCCTGCTGAGTCATAGTCAGGGTGCGTACCAAGTCACCGCCAATAGCGGAGCCCCCCACTCCGATAATGATCACCTTGTCCACATCGGCGTAATCGGGGGGCAGCGGGAGGTCGATAGCGCCCTGCCATGCCTTGAGACACTGCTGCGGCAGTTTGCCGATTCGCCCTATCATATTAGAGGGGTCGAATCTCTGATAGATTTCAGGCGCATCCAGGTTTGCCATAACCTAAACCCCAGCCATCTTTTTTCCCAAAGCGATGAGGCCCTTGACCCGTGCTGTGCTATCGCTCTCGGCATAGATTCGCAGAATAGGCTCGGTTCCTGAAAAGCGGATAAGCAGCCAGGTGCAATCTGCCAGCAGGAAACGAAAGCCGTCGTCGGTCTCGATTCCGGTGACCGCGATGTTATCGATATGGCTAGGCCTGCTCCTTAAGAGGCGACGGGTGATTGACTCCCGTTCACCAGCAGGGAATTCGATGTCAGTACGCTCGAAGTAGTGGGGGCCAACCTTGCTAAAGAGGTATTCTACCAGTTGAGAGGGGCTCTTTTTCTCCCTGACCATCAGGTCCAGAAAGAGCAGGCCAGAGAGTATGCCATCGCGCTCTGGCATATTGCCACGAAAGGCAAAACCGCCGCTTTCCTCACCACCGATCAGCGCATCCTCGGCAAGCATCTTTGGGGCCACGTACTTAAAACCCACGGGGGTTTCATAGACTGGCACCCTATAAAGATCCCCCAGTCTATAGAGCATGCTGGTCGATGTTATCGTCTTGATGATTGCGCCACGCCTGTCGCAAACCTCGAGAAGATAGAGAGCAAGCAGGGCAAATACCTGAAGGGGGGTGAGAAATACCCCTCGCTCATCTATGATGCCGATGCGATCGGCATCGCCATCGGTGGCCAGGCCCGCGCTGGCCCCTTCTCCCTTCACCCTGGCGGAAAGCTCCCCCAGGTTTGATGCTATGGGCTCGGGCTGGAGGCCAGGGAATAACGGATTTCGCTCGCCGTGTATCTCGATAACCTCCGTAATGCCTCCGCTCAGAATGCGACGGAAGTATCCAATCCCCGCCCCATACATCGAATCCACCATCACCCTCAGTCCGCTGTTGCGCAGTCTCTCCAGGTCAACCAACTCCCCGATATGATTAAAATAGGGAGTGGTGGGGTCGATCCTGGTCACCATTTCATTACTAATTGCCTGCTCCAACGGCATCCGCTTAACCACATCGCCAGCCTGGATCCGGGATATATGCCTCTCTAACTCGGCGATAACCTCCGGAGAGGCACTGCAGGCGCTATCCACCTTGTACTTAAAGCCGTTCCAGGATGCTCCGTTGTGACTGGCAGTGATTACGATGGCACCGCCAGCTTTTTTCACCAGGATGGAGTAGCTAATTACCGGGGTGGGGGCAGCGTCTTGGCAAAGGTAAACCCTGATACCATTGGCGGCAACGACCTCTGAGGCAGCAGCAGCGAAGTCCTCGGAGGCAAACCTGGTATCATAGCCCACGACCAGGCCATAACGGGCGAGCCCCGCACCATTAAGGTAATCGGCAACGCCCTGTGCACATACTCTCACGTTTTCAAATGTGAAATCATCGGCGATGATCCCCCGCCAACCATCGGTTCCAAATATAATGGGTGTGGCCAACTTAAACCCTTTCTCGCCAGTAGTCCAAGAGATCCTTTAGTGTCTTTTCGAAGGGGATTTGAGGCTGCCACCCGGTTAAGTTACGGAACTTGGTGGCATCGCAGACAAGTACCTTCGCATCGTAGGGTCGAAGCCGAGCTGTATGTATCCTGACCTCGATGCCGGCATCAGTCATGCCAAGGAGCATACCGAGCATCTCCCTCACCTCCCTGTCAGCTCTTGGCAAGAATGCTTTTCCTCAGGCCAAACCTTGGTCCCCGGAAGCAATCTCTTATCGCTACCCACGATCACATTACTACCCAAAACACAACCCTCCATAACCTCGGTTCGTTCTCCAATAGCTACACTTTCCGCTATCACACAATTCTTGAGCGATACCCTCTGTCCAAGTTGAGCGTTCTGCCAAACTACTGACCCCTCAATAAGGCTGTTTTCCCCAATTCTGCAATCTTGCCCGATGACTGAGGGTCCCTTTACCCGCGCCCCGGAACCAATAACGCAGTTTCTACCAATTACCACCGGCCCTTCAAGCTCAGCTCGAGGCTGTATGTCACAGCCTTCCTCAACCCATATCCCATTGCCAGATTGCTCCCCAGGGAATCTCCGGATAACCTGTCCCTTGAGCAGGTCATGGTGAAGCTTCAGATATTTCTCGGGGGTGCCGATGTCGATCCAATAATCACTGGAGTGGTAGCCGTACAATGGATCGCCGTGCTCCAAGAGCAGGGGAAAGAGACCTTGCTCGAAGCTGAAGATCGATCCTTCCGGGATGTCGCTTAGCACTTCAGGCTCAAGAATGTAAGCACCGGCGTTTATCATATTGGTGGTCACCTCATTCCGGCGCGGTTTTTCCAGGAAACGCCGCACCCTGCCCTCATCATTGGTCTCCACTACTCCATAGATGGTAGGGTCCTCTACGGGCGTTAGGGCGATTGTAGCCTTTGATCCCCGCTTTCGGTGAAACTCCATCATCGCGGTGAGGTCGATGTCGGTGAATATATCGCCGTTAAAAACAAAGAAGGTTTCATCGATATGCTCATCGACATTCTTAACTGCTCCCGCTGTGCCCAGTGGGGAATCCTCCAATGCATAGCTTAGCTTTATGCCAAAGTTGCTGCCATCGCCAAAGTGGCGCCGGGTACGATTGTGAAGGTAACATAGTGTCAGTATAATGTCATCGATGCCATGCCGCTTCAGGTACTCGATCATGTGCTCCAGGAATGGCCTGTTCGCAATAGGCACCATAGACTTAGGGGTATTTAAGGTAAGGGGACGAAGCCTTGTCCCCTCACCACCGACCAAGATCACCGCCTTCACATTTTCACCCTTTTTCGCCACATACTACCAGGGTTTAGCATTATTCATACTTTAGCCATTTGTAGCGCCTGCGTCAACGCTATGCTTTTCTTAATTAAGGCCGGCCTCAGCTTTGAGTATGGCCGCCTTATCGGTCTTCTCCCATGGGACATCTATATCGGTGCGACCAAAATGACCATAGCTGGCGGTTTGCCTGTAGATTGGACGTCGTAACTTCATAGTCTCGATAATCGCACCAGGGCGAAGGTCGAAGTGCTTGTGGATCAGCTCAACGATAACATCATCGGGGACCCTGCCGCTACAGAATGTCTCTATAGAGATGGAAAGGGGACGAGCCACTCCGATGGCATATGAGACCTGGAGTTCGAGGCGATCCGCTAGCCCCGCTGCTACCAGGTTCTTAGCCACATACCTGGCCGCATATGCCGCGGAGCGGTCCACCTTGGTAGGGTCCTTTCCCGAGAAGCTTCCGCCTCCATGTCTGGCGATGCCGCCATATGTATCAACCAGTATCTTGCGCCCAGTGAGGCCGGTATCTCCCATTGGTCCTCCAGTGACAAAGCGCCCCGTTGCATTGACATAATATTTGGTTCTTTCATTTAGTAGAGAAGCGGGGATCACGGCCTTGATCACCTGCTCAATAACATCGTGCTCAATGACATCGTGGCTGATGGCAGGGTCATGCTGGGCGCCGATAACCACGCTATCGACTCGCTGGGGAACACCCCTGGAGTACTCCACCGTCACCTGCGACTTGCCATCGGGGCGCAGATAACGCAGTGTGCCATCCTTTCTTACCTGGGCCAGTCTCTTGCATAACTTATGGGCTAGGGAAATGGTAAGGGGCATGAGCTCAGGGGTCTCGTTGCAGGCAAAGCCCACCATCATCCCCTGGTCACCAGCACCCAGGGTCTCTCTCTCGTTATTATCCTCACCGCTCCTTACCTCAAGCGATTTATCCACCCCCATAGCGATGTCCTTCGACTGCTCCTTGATGGAGACCATAACCCCGCAGGTCTCGCAGTCAAATCCGTACTTGGCACGGGTGTAGCCCACGTCTCGCAATACCTTGCGCACGATGTCCGGTATTTCTACATAGCAATCGGTGGTAATCTCCCCCATAACAAATACAAGCCCGGTTGTTGCTGCGGTCTCGCAGGCAACCCTAGCCATAGGGTCACGTGCCAGAATGGTATCGAGGACGGCATCGGAGATTATGTCGCAGAGCTTATCAGGGTGGCCTTCGGTAACCGACTCGGAGGTAAGAAATAGCGAGGGTGCGCTCATAAAAGTTGTCATCTTTTTCTCCTTCCCTTTCTATGTCCCTGATTCCCAGCTCTCAAGATACTTCCTTTGTTCCTCAGTAAGCACATCAATTGTCATCCCCATGGAAGCTAGCTTCAGCCGGCCAACCTCCCTGTCGATATCCCGAGGCACGGGGTAAATACCTGGCTTAGACTTTTCTCCCTTAACCATGTACTCCACGCATAGCGCCTGATTGGCAAAGCTCATGTCCATAACGCTTGCCGGATGCCCCTCGGCGGCGGCCAGGTTTATCAACCTGCCTTCACCAAGCAGGAAGATTCGCCGACCACTGGGAAGGGTGTATTCGTCAATATAGAGGCGTATGCGGCGCTTGGCCTTTGCCATCTTCTCCAGGGCGGGGATGTTAATCTCCACATTGAAATGCCCGCTGTTGGCCACTATTGCCCCATCCTTCATCGCGGAGAAGTGTGCGCTGTCGAGGACGTTCATGTCACCAGAGAGGGTGATAAATATGTCGCCTACCTTCGATGCCTCAGCGATGGGCATCACCGAGTAGCCATCCATGACCGCCTCCAGGGCACGGATGGGCTCGACCTCGGTCACGATTATATGTGCCCCCATGCCCCGAGCCCTCATCGCCACCCCCCTACCACACCAGCCATAACCGCAGATCACCACCTTCTTTCCCGCCCATAGGATATTAGTGGCACGTGTGATGCCATCAATAGTGCTCTGACCAGTGCCATAGCGATTGTCAAATAAGTGCTTGGAGTCTGCGTCGTTCACTGCGATGATGGGGTAGAGAAGCTTACCCTGCTGTGCCAAACTCCGTAGCCGGATACAGCCTGTGGTGGTCTCTTCGGTGCCCCCTATAATGCCACTGACCAGTTCCCGGCGATCTTTATGAATTGTGCTCACCAGATCAGCGCCGTCATCCAGGGTGATATGAGGACCATATTCTAGGGCAGCACTAATGTGCCCATAGTAGGTTTGGTTATCCTCCCCCTTTATGGCATAAACCGGGATGTCGTACTCTTTTACCAGGGCAGCGGCGACATCGTCTTGGGTAGAGAGGGGATTTGAGGCGCAGAGTACTAGCGTGGCACCCCCCTCCTTTAAAACCATCGCCAGGTTCGCTGTCTCGGTGGTAACATGGAGGCAGGCGGCAAGGCACACCCCTTCGAGTGGCTTCTCCCTGGCAAAGCGCTCCTTAATTAGCCTCAGTACTGGCATCTCACGCGACGCCCACTCAATACGCAGCATCCCCGCTGCGGACAGGGAAGGATCCCTTATGTCAGCCTTCATAAATTACACTCCTTATCTTCAAAATGGGTACACCTCTGTAGCTCGTAGTATCTTTTATCAATATCAGCTCTGGTCAGGGAGCGGAGGCCATCGATGCTGAACTCGGAGATGGTAAAGCTGGCCACTGCAGTGCCGTGGATAACAGCCTGCCTCAACATTTGTGGGGTGAACTCGTTTACCTGATCTAGGTAGCCGAGGAAGCCTCCGGCAAAGCTATCCCCAGCGCCGGTGGGGTCCTTGAAATCGTAAACGGGATAGGCTGGGGCGATGAAGTGGTCATCGCCGCTAAGCATGACCGCTCCGTATTGCCCTCTCTTTATGATCACCGTTTTGGGACCCATATTGAGTATGCTTCTGGCAGCAGCAAAGGTGTTCTGGCTTTGGGCAAGCAGGCGGGCCTCTGACTCGTCCATTATGGCGATGTCCACGGCGCTTATCGCTCGGCTCAGGAGTTCACCCTTGCCCCTGATCCAGAAGTTCATGGTATCGACCACCTTCAGACTGGCCCCGCTAACCTGTTCCAGCACCTCGCACTGGAGTTCAGGGTCGATATTGGCGAGAAATACCAGATCGCTGTCCCGGTAACCTGGGGGAAGGGTTGGATGGAAATCGGCAAAGACATTGAGCTCGGTCTTCAGTGTTTCGGTGATATTTCGCTCGAAATCATAGTGGCCAGCCCAGCGGAAGGTCTTACCCTCGATTACCTCAAGTCCCGCAGTATCGACGCCACGCCCGGCGAGGAACTGGATATGCTCGGTGGGAAAGTCGGTGCCGGCGACCGCGACTAGGTTTACCTTGGTATAAAGGCTGGCGGCAGTGGCGAAGTAGACAGCAGAGCCGCCGAGAACCCCGTTGACGCTGCCCAGGGGCGTCTCTACCGAGTCAAGAGCCACCGAGCCCACAACCAGCACGCTCAACCGGTTATCTCCCTCACTCCGCCTTCGCCTCCGCTTTTGTATTCTCGGTATTTATATCAACTATCATTTATCGTCGAATCCAGCCATTGGATCACCTGCTCCAGAACCTTCCGATGATTCGTCCTGGTCACCGTTATGATAACCACGTTGGGGTTTTGCCTAATCTGGTTGGCCCAGGGATGGGAAGAAAGCATGATGGTACCCAGCACCCTCTTATCGCTATTTACCGACTCCAGCACAGCTTCCTTGAAATCGGGTGAGAAAAGCTCCATCTTCCCGATCTCGTCGATCACTACCACATCGCACTCACGAGCTGCCTCCCTTAGTGCAGCGACTCCCACCCTATCCAGTCCATCTATATCCACCCCGTACTTGCTAACCCGATAGGGACTCTTGATACCTGTATGGGCCAGGATGGCGCTCTCCCCATCTAGGGTAACGAGCCTGAAGCCCTGCCTCGCCCTGCTCTCCCTTATCTCCTCGGTGAAAAATCCCCCCGCTTTTATGTGAGTCCTATCCAGAGCTTGCTTAATAATTGTGGTCTTGCCCACCCCGGGGCCGCCGGTTAGGAGACAGGCTGTCCTCTCGATATTACTCTTCTTCATTTTCTCGCGGGGCTTTTACTGTGCGACCCTCCTCCTCTTAATCATAGCGGCTCCTAGAAACTGGGATTAACGTTTTGAATCTAAAATCTCCACTTCCTCGATCTCGGACGGGTTATCACGCTGGCTAATAGAATACTCCATGCAGGAATCTCACTCATCAAACATTGCCGGCGGTGTCCCGTGGCTAAAGCGGTAAACGGTCTCTGCCTTTGCTATGTCCTTTGACCGAAAATCTCCACAAATTTGGCGATGGAGCGGTCGCAGGTTCTTTCGACATCCGGAGGGAAGAGGCAGCCCGGTAGCTCGCCAAGATTTCTATGATAGCGGATGCAATCGCAACACTTCCCCTTGCGCTCGCAGGGCTCGTAGGTGCAGGTGCACCCCTCTCTGTTGGCATCGATACTGCACTCCAACCTCTCATCCCTCTCTGATATATCTTTTTCTCAGTTCTTTTGATACCCCGGCAAGGCACTCCAAAGCCCACGCTGCCGCCTCCTCCGAGAGCGAGTCCAGGCCGCATGAAGGGGTAACCAGACATCGCTCTGTTAGCAGGCGAAAGCTGACCCCTTTTCGATCCAGTGCTCCCATTCCATCCTCCAGGCGGTCGATAAGGCTCTTTACCGTTTCTCCCTTCAGGGCTTGTTCATCGTTTGCTACGATGCCCCAGGCGATCACACCGCCACGCTCCAGAAATGATTTCACCTCCTGGGGATAAAGAGCAATGGTGTAACCATAATTATAGGCATCAAAGCTAAGAATGTCGAGGTTCGTGGCAAGCAGTATTGACCAATCCGTATTGCCACAGCAGTGTACTCCCTTGAGCCCGCTGATACCAGCGAAAACCTCCTCTAAAAGCCCTTTTACCTGCTCCTCAGCGAGTGAGACAAAGGCGGAACCCACCGATGCCATATAGGGCTCATCGACGAAGATGATGGTATTGGGTGAGATGGCCTTAAGCTCCCGCTCCTGCCAGGCAGCCTTCATGCGTAGGTGTTTGGCCAGGGCATCAGCAAGCGTATCGTCATAGAGGATGGGGCGACGGTTCTCATCGGTGACCGTTAGCCCCCAGGTAACAGGGCCGGTCACCTGTCCCTTGACGCCAAATGGCGACCTTAGCTCCACTTCAAGTAGTGTGTGAAGACCAGCGGCATAGTCCGGGCTTATAGCATATCTCTCGACCCTGTTCTCTAGATAGGTATTGTAGAGCTGCTCCAGTGGCTCATCCAGATCTTTTGAACGATCGACATAAACTCGATCCCCTTCGATGACCACGCCGGGGAAACCATCGCTGAACTGGGCATACATGTTCTCCGAGAAGGAACGCTTGGGTAGTTGTGGCCAGGCGGGGATTTCGGGTAGGAACTTAGCCACCAGTGAGCAGGCCTCTCGCGGGTCGGTATGAGGCATGCTTCCCACTGCAGTAGCTAGTCCGCTTAACTCAAATCGGGGCAGTTTTCCGCTCCTCCCTAAGAGGTATCCCAGCAGCTCTACTCTTCACTATAGCAGCATTGAGTGGGCTATTCCTGAGATCACCTAATATACTTACCAATTAAAAGGTCGAGTTCCTTTTTCATCCGCTCGGGAATCTTCTCCGAGTCGGTGATAATGGCGTTTTTAAGCGCCTCGGCACAGCCACATTCGCGTCCCTCTGGGATGCGTGCCGCCGCTATATTAATGATCTTCTTGGCTATATCAGCACTACGCGCCAGGTTGGCAAGCGCCATTTCGATAGTTACCGACTCCTCGGTTTCATGCCAGGTATCGTAGTCGGTAATGCAGGCAAGTGTAGCATAGCATATCTCCGCCTCCCTTGCCAGCTTTGCTTCCGGTAATGCCGTCATACCTATGATGCTTGCTCCCCAGGAGCGATAGAGGTTCGATTCCGCCTTTGTGGAGAAGAGTGGCCCCTCCATCACGATATAGGTACCCTCCTGGTGAACATTGGCCCCCACATCGATGGATGCCTGATACAGTATATTGCTGAGAACCGGGCAGAAGGGTTCGGCAAAGCTGGCATGGGCAACCAGCCCCCCACCGAAGAAGCTGTTCACCCGGCTTCTGGTGCGATCGATAAGCTGGTCGGGTATGACAATGTCCAGGGGATGGATACCCTCTTTCAGGCTTCCTACCGCATTGACGGAGATGATCCACTCCACGCCCAGTGACTTCAAGGCGTAGATATTGGCGCGGGACGGTATATCCGAGGGGCTTACATAGTGCCCCCTGCCGTGGCGGGGGAGGAATGCGATGCTCTTCCCTTCCAGTTCGCCGATAATGATAGCATCGCTGGGCTCGCCGAAGGGGGTCTTAGGCTTCACCTCTTTGACAACAGTCATCCCCTCTATTTGGTATAGTCCACTTCCCCCGATAACCCCTATCTTGGCCTCAGGCATTAAGAAACCTCCACGTTTCTATGCACTTCCACCGGTCAGTTTATGATGCTTTGTTATCTTTTTCAAACATACGCCCTGTATAATCGAATGGTAAGGGCATTTTCATTATGGGGTCTACGGCTTTGTCGAGATTAGTTACTATTGAGTCGAATCTCTTTTGCCATGAGATTACGTTTGGTTTGTCATAATCTAGCTCTCTAGCAAGGGCGAAACTCTCAATCGCTTCTACGACACGAAGTATTGTTACAGTTAATATGAAAGCTTTATTTGGCAAATCCTCTATTCTCGTATCTGGCGCAGCCATTATCATGTACTCATCCCCTGTTAAAGATACTGACAATGCATCATGAAGTGCACAAGGGAGCGTTGGATGTTTTACTTTGCATAACCACTGGTACTGCGCGTATATCATTTCAGCTTGAGCATCGTATTCCTGATCAGATAAAACCTTTCCAGATTTTTCGTCTTCTTGTTTTGATTGGTAAGCATACATTTTGCACAGATTGGCTACAGACCAAGGAGAGCCGCCAGATGCATGATTCCACATTTTTTCTGCCCTTTGAACATTGCCTGCTAAACAATTGGTAATAAGAGCATTTTCAAATGCTGCAGCTGCTACTGAGCCAGCTTGAGATGTATAACCGAGCAGGAGTAAGTTCCAAGTGGCCCTTAGGTCGTTTAGCAAGCGTTTTAAGAATAGAGCAGCGATAGCAATATCCTTAGTTTTTTGGCACTTGCAACTCAAAGTTGGCACTTCCATTCCACATTCATAGCAATCTGTAATGGGTCGCGAAAAAGGTTTCAGCATTTTCGCTATCTTCGGGCTTTCAGCTACTTCTAATGGCGACAAAGCGTCCCAGAACCCATGTGAATCCTTAATGACCATCGTTTACCCCAAGCTTCCTCAACCTCTCCACATAGGGCTCGCGCACTATACCACGCTCGGTAATTATAGCAGATATGTAGCGATGGGGGGTAACATCGAAAGCGGGGTTTGCTACCTTAACTCCCTCCGGGGCGATAGGAACCCCTCTAATGTGGGTAACCTCTGTAGCGCTTCTCTCCTCAATGGGTATATCATCACCCGATTCCAATGATATATCGATGGTGCTTGTGGGGGCGGCGACATAGAAAGGGATACCATTCTCCATCGCCGGCACCGCCAAGTTATAGGTGCCGATTTTATTCGCGACATCGCCATTTGAGGCAATCCTATCAGCACCTACGATTACGCAATCGATGCCTCCTCTGGAAAGGAAATGACCCGTCATGGTGTCGGTTATTAGGGTGAAAGGGATGTTATACTTAATTAGCTCCCATGCGGTAAGACGCGCTCCCTGTAGCAGGGGACGAGTTTCGCTAGCGAAGACGTGTATTTTTTTACCTCTCTCCCATGCCGTCCTGATTACCCCCAGTGCGGTACCATAGCCCGCTGCCAACGCCCCGGTGTTGCAGTGAGTCAGTATAGTAAAGCCATCCTCTATAAGCTCGTCACCGTAGGAGCTCAGCTTTCGCTCTGCCGCCTCACCCTCGGCATCCAGCCTTTGGGCCTCAGAGATAAGTGCCACTTTTATCCGGGCAACGCTCTCGCCGGCTTCTGCCACGCGGTTCATCCTCTCCAGTGCCCAGAACAGGTTAACCGCAGTGGGTCTGGTGGCAGAAAGCGTCTCTGAGATGGGACGAAGTTTTTCCATAAATTCATTCTTCGATTTTGCCTCGATCCCCTGTGCCCCCAGTGCTATCCCGTAGGCAGCGGCGATGCCTATAGCTGGCGCGCCACGGATTCTCATCCCCTTGATTGATGATGCCACCTCGCGGTAGTCCGAAATCTCCAGGAAAACCTCCTCCCATGGAAGCTTAGTCTGGTCGATCATTATAACCTTCTTTGATACCCACTTTATGGCTTTAAACTCACTCATTTTAACCCTCTCATCTACTCCTCCATATATTTTCAAATTTGCGCCTGCCCACTCTATACCTTAACCCTCCTTCTCCATATCAAAGCTACAACAATGACCGCGATGAAAGTTACCTCAACTGCAAGTCCCCAGGGCATCGAAAGCTGATCGAACAAGTCATGGATAGGGCTTCGCCCTATAGTAGGACGCAGGATAATCCAGTCAACGATATCTGGAGATAAGGCCCACAGCATTCCCCACCAGTAGTGGCGCATAAGGTAAGCCAAGGCGGGAGTCAACACAACTAGGCCAGCAAGAACGAAGGTGCTTAGCAAATCGCCAGGATAGGGAACGATTTGTAGGATAGCTGGTGTACCCGGTGGCCAAGGACTGTGTAAATGCTGTATAGGCTCAATTATCGAGTTACGAAGGAGCAAGTTGTCAAGGAGAGCGGCGCTTAGAAGAGCGATCCCTGCCGTAGGTACCCGTGTTTTCATGCCCTTCTCGGTGAGGGCACCAGCAGCTAGATGGTAAGGAGCATACATCTACACAAACTTTCATTTCCTTTAAAACTTCTCTCGTGTGACAATAGGTTTTCCTGTTACATTGAATAATAACGATTTGTACTAACCTATCATTTGAGTAGCTTGAATTCTACCACATCCACCAAGCCTTTATCAGTGAGCCTCAGCTCAGGTATCACGGGGAGGGCGAGAAAGGAGATGGTGGCAAAGGGAGAGGCAAGCTTCGCTCCCAGGTCTGCGGCGGTTTTTTCAAGCTTTTCCAGCTTATTGACCACGGTCTCGAGCGGCTCTTCTGATAATAAACCGGCGATAGGTAAAGGAAGCGCATCTAAAATCTTGCCATCTGCGGCGATGACCAGCCCACCCTCCAGTCGCTCTATCTCCTTTACTGCTATAAATATATCGTTATCCTCCACACCCACAGCGATGATGTTGTGGGAATCATGGGCGATGGATGAGGCCAACGCCCCACGCTTGAGCCCAACACCTTTCACCAGCCCCAGACCTATGTTCCCGGTAGCCTTATGCCTTTCCACCACCACCAGCTTGAGGATGTCACGCTCGGGATCGGGCACAACAAATCCACCCGCAACCTTAGACCTCTCCGCCAGCTTTTTAGTGATTATCTGGTTAGAGACAATCTCGATAATGGGATAATTCCGTTTCTCCGCAGGTATCCTCAACGCCTCTATATCGAATGGTTTAACCCTCATTGTATGGGTCATCGACTTGTCCCCCCGCAACACGGGCGAAAAAAGCGGCTTGCCGTCTCTGGCTACCAATTTTCCACGATAAAACACCATCTCTGCCTGATATTTAGCAAGGTCACCGGTTACCACGAGATTTGCAATATAGCCCGGTGCAATCGCTCCCCGGCCAGGGATTCTGAAGTAATCAGCGGTATTTATCGTGGCCAGTTGTATGGCGCGCACTGGATCCAGCCCCAGTTTAATTGCCTTCCTTACCACTGCATCTATATCGCCATCTCGCAACAGGTCGGCACAGCTGCGGTCATCGACAACGAACAAACATCTTTTGTATGTCTTATCGGTCACCAGCGGAAGGAGTTCCTCTAGATTCTTCTCCGAGGAACCTTCCCGGATCATCACATACATGCCCCGCCTAAGCTTCTCCCTTGCCTCCTCAAGGGAGATGGATTCATGGTCGGAAAGGATGCCACAGGCGATGTAGGCGTTGAGGCCCTTCCCCCTAAGCCCTGGGGCATGCCCATCGACCACCCTGCCCTGCGATGCAGCTATCTTTGCCAAAACCTCCCCATCGGCAGCCAGCACGCCGGGGAAGTTCATTACCTCCCCCAGCCCAATGGTGTTCTCCCATGATAGGGCGGAGGCAATATCCTCTGCCGTAAGCCTGGTACCAGAGGTCTCAAGTGGGGTTGCGGGGACACAGGAGGGTACCATGAAGTAAAGGTCCAGGGGTATGTGCCTTGCCGAGTCGAGCATGTATTTCGCACCCTCGAGCCCCTTAACATTGGTGATCTCATGGAGGTCAGTCACTATGGCTGAAACGCCGCGTGGAACCACTACCTCAGCATATCGGGCGATGTGCAGCATGGAGCTTTCGGGATGTATGTGACCATCTATCAGACTGGGGGAGAGGTATTTACCCGCCAGGTCGATCACCTCTCCACCGAGCTGATAATCGCCAATGCCGGCAATCCTCTCACCGTAAATGGCAACATTTCCCTCCTCGATCTCGCCACTCAGGGTGTTCACCACCCTGGCATTGGCTAGAATCAGGTCGGCAGAGGCCTCTCCTTTAGCTACCTGAATAAGCTTTTCTATACTCATTCAATCCTCAACGGTGCAGATATCGGGTAAATTACGGAATTTCTCATCGAAGTCTAGTCCGTAGCCCACCACGAACCTATCGGGGATGGTGATGCCCAGGTAATCGATGGGAACTATGGTCTTTCGCCTATCGGGTTTGTCAAGCAGGGCACAGAGCTTAACCGAGGCAGGCTTCCTCTTGTGCAAGTAACCCAATAAATGGCTTATGGAGAGGCCAGTATCTACGATGTCCTCCACAACCAGGACATCCCTCCCCTCAAGCGGGGAGCGCAGCCCTTTCACCACCCTGATTTTTCCCGAGCTTACCTTTGCCGAGCCATAGCTTGAGAGGCTGGCAAACTCTATCTCCACCGGGATTTCTAGAAGTCGGACAAGGTCGGCCATGAAAACGAAAGAGCCCTTGAGAATACCCAGGAGAAGGGGATTTTTGCCATGATAGTCTATGCTTATCTCTTGGGCCAGCCTAAAGACTTCCCTATGTATCTCCTCTTTAGTAATCAGTATTAACGGTTTCAATGGAATTGCCATAGCTCCACCTCCTTGATGTCCCCGGCTACTGCCAACGTAGGCTCAGTTAAAGCCTGGATCTCCTCAACTGTCCAGCCGGGGGCTATCTCCCTTAGTAAAAGACCTTTCGGCGTGACCTCGATCACAGCCAGATCGGTAACGATCAGGTCTACACACGCCTTGGCGGTGAGAGGATATATATATTCCTTTACAACCTTGGGCTTTCCATCCTTGGTAGTGTGCTCCATGGCAGTGAAAATCCTTTTCGCCCCCATGGCCAAATCCATTCCACCACCTATGGTGCCACCAAGGGTATCAGTGCCAGTGTTCCAATTGGCCAGATCACCCTTCTCTGAAACCTCGAGTGCCCCGAGAATTGTGGTCAGACGACCGCTACTCACGGGCTCGACAGCACACTACTGCGCCATTATATTTCCGTGCCACTCCTTTGTCCAGCAGTTACAGTGAATCACCTTTCAGCAAGCTGAGGGGCATCCGTGGTGCGAATTCTTCCACCTTCATCGCTCTAATTCGCTTTGCGGTGCCTAAAGACGCTGCTTGCCACCCCCACCCTGCGATTCACCCCGCCAGCAAGCTCATGGATATCCTCGCTAAATTTTATAAAAATATGGTAGAGAGGTTTTTACGAGCACATTCAGGGTAAGTATTGAAATGCGTTAGATATACCCGAGCACATTTTAAATAATCCAGTCAGGAAAGCGTTAGTACGAGAGAATGGAGAGTATAAATAGTGCGATTGGATGACGGAAATTCAGCGTCGCGACAGGAGTCCCTACTCTCAGGAGGCTCGGTGTGCTGAGCAAAGGACAGATAATTGAGACAGTGACAGCCTTTATCTTGGCAGAGTCTGCCCGGGGACAACCACTACATGGGGCGTATTGGTAAAGGGGTGCCGTGTTACCTGAACCGAGGCAGAAAAGACCTCTTCTATAGTTTCGGCGGTGAGCACTTCTTCAGGGGTGCCATCAGCGAAGATGCTACCCTCTTTAAGCAGGATGAGCCTTTCGAAGTAGAGGGCAGCCATGTTGAGGTCATGCATCACTCCTATAACGGTGACCCCCTGTTCGCGGTTGAGGCGCCGCACCAGGTCAAGGATCTCCACCTGATGGTTGATGTCCAGGTGCGCTGTAGGCTCGTCCAGAAGTAATATTCTAGGTTCTTGAGCCAGGGCCATGGCAAGGATCGCCTTTTGCCGCTCCCCGCCGCTTAGTTCATTGAAGAAACGCTCCTTCAGGGATGCGATGCCGACATGCTCCATAGCTTGCTGCACCACGCTATGGTCCCGCTCCCCCTCATCGGAGAAGATGCTGTGAAAGGGGGTCCTGCCCAGAAGCACTACCTCCCTCAGGGTGAAGGCGAAGGGCATACTGAACTGCTGCGGCACTACAGCTACACGCTGTGCCACCTGCCTCCGTTTCATCCTGCCCAATATTGAACCGTTAAGATGTATATCTCCAGTTGCTGGTCTCAGTACACCGCTCACGAGCTTTATAAGAGTGGTCTTCCCCGAGCCATTTGGCCCCAGAAGAGCCACCACCTCTCCTTCCCCGACTGATAGGTTGATTTGACGTAAAACCGGGTTGTCACCATAGGAAAAAGAGACCTGCTTAATGCTAATCATCAAAAAGCATACTCCCTTCTGGTGTGCCTCAACAGGTAAATGAAGAACGGTGCCCCGATGATAGCAGTCAGGATCCCTATTGGTATCTCACTAGGGGCAAGCACGGTGCGGGCAAAGAGGTCGGCGAGGACAAGGAAGGCACCGCCAGAAAGCGCTGCCGCTGGCAGGAGGAGGCGGTGGTCGGGGCCCAGCACCAGCCTAACTGCATGGGGAACCACCAGCCCGACAAAGCCCACCAACCCGCTTATGGAGACTGCCGCTGCCGTTAATAAGGAGCCCAGGGCAAGGATAAGAATTTTTTCCCGCTCCACATCGATCCCCAGGTATGCAGCACCCTCCTCCCCCAATGAGAGGGCATTGAGACGAAAGGCAAGGAAGCGGGCAGCGATAATCCCTCCTATGATCAGCGGGGCAATGAGGGCAATCTGTGTCCAGCCGGTTACCGAGATACTTCCCATGAGGAAAGAATAGACGTTCTGCAGAAACCCTTGCCTGCCGCTCAGGGTCACCATGAGGAAAACGACAGCGGTCAACATCGCGCTTACGGCAAACCCGGCGAGGAGCATGCTCACAATGGGTGTTTTACCTCCTACTTTGGCCAGGTTATACACCAGGAGTACAGCACCCAGCGCCCCAAAAAAGGCGGCGATGGGCACCAGTCCAAAGCTGAGGAAGGCAACACTTACCGGGAGCATCATGGCAATGGTAGCTCCAAAGGCAGCGCCGGCCGAAGTGCCTATAATGTAGGGGTCAGCCATCGGGTTTCGCAGCATCCCCTGGAACAGCACCCCCGCCGATGCCAGAGCTGCCCCCACTAATGCCCCGGCAACGACCCGGGGTAGCCTGATTAGAAAAAGGATGGTCTCATCGCTTGGCTGCCAGGTGGCGGTGAAATGGAACAGCCCCGTCTTGTCCAGTACCATCTTTATTATATTTAGCGGAGAGATGGAAACTGCCCCGAGAGAAACGGCGATAAGCATGCACAGAAGCAGGAGCGCTCCCAGCGCCAGTAAGATCAGCAGCCGGCGATTTTGCCTTAATCTGGCGAACAAATCTAATCCTTTAAGCACATATATGGTAATCCAGCGTTATTCACGCTAGACACCAGCGCCGCTGGAATGCAGCAGTCCTCAAGCTAGTCCTCAAAGAGCTCAGGGTGAATCAACGTTGCCAGTAGCTCCAACCCCTCGGCGATACGCGGTCCGGGGCGCACAAGCGTAGTATCATCAATAGCAAAGATCCTTTCATTCTTAATCGCATCCAGGTCTTCCCATACTGGTTTGCTCACTACATCCGCGGTGGAGACACCCCAAAGAGCGCCACCAAGCACTATAATGTCAGGATTGGTATCAACCAGATCCTCCAGGTTATAGGTGGGCCACCCCTCAAGATCTCCAGCGATATTTACGCCGCCGGCCAGAGCAATAAGAGCATCTATGAAAGTGCCATTACCTGCGGTCCACAGTAAAGCTGGATTGCTAACATCGACTCCATAAAAAACGGCTCGTATCGAGACACCGGAAACCTTAGCTACAATCTCATCGATGTCGTCTCCTAAATCAGCAACTAACACCTCCGCTTCCTCTTCCTTACCGCTTACTTCTCCAACCAGCTCAATATCATGAAAAATACCATCGATGTCCTTTGCATTGAGGACGATCGCCGGAATTCCTAATTCATCTAGATCATAGACATAATCGGGAACCGTCGCACCGATAGCGAAAACCACATCAGGCTTTAAATCCACGATGGTCTCCAAGTTGAATCCGGGAAAGGGCGCGCCAACTTTTTGTATTTCGCCGGTATCTATTTTCTCCACTAGCTCTTCCGGATAGTCGCAGTAATCGGTAACTCCGACCACCTTGTCTCCCACACCGAGGGCAAATAAGATCTCCGTAGCACTGGGAGCAAGGGAAATGACGCGCTCTGGGATATCTGCTATAGTGACCGTTCTCCCATGGTCATCGGTTATCTCCAGCGATTGTTTGGTATTTGAAGGTGATGATGTAGAAGAAGCAGTAACCGGTAGGAGCGCGCCGGCCAAAATCAGCGCAGAGCCTAGAGCAATCAAAATCAAAGCTAACCTTTTCACTAAACCCTCCTTTTTATGACAGAACAAAAAAATCCCCTCGCTCTGCAGAACGAGGGGAACATTCAGGCTAACTGGCCATGCTTCCCACCCCCCTTTACTCCGCGGAGGCTTTAGGAAAACCAGAGGCGGGTGTTCTGACTCCCCCGAATTTCGGGGTCACAGTAGGCGGGACTGTGCCGGATTCTCACCGGTCTTGCATTCCCGTTAAGCCCTCGCTCACGCTCGGGCACCTCTAGGCTCTCTATTCAACTTTGCTCAG